>NZ_JBQDJZ010000010.1:2494-42524 GCF_052095765.1 Halomonas sp. | reverse complement strand
TCACTTGCCTCCTTGTTGCGCTGTGTGGCGGCAAAGGCTTCCTGCTGTTCGGGCGTTGCCGGGATCTGGTACAGCGACTTCCACTCGTCATAGGGCATGCCATAGACATATTCGCGGGCAGTCTCATAGTCCAATGTCAGCGCTTTATCTTCAGCGGCGGCAACCATCCACTTTGACAGGCAGTTGCGGCAGAAATCAGCCAGAATCATCAGGTCGATGTTCTGAACATCCTTGCGCTCATCAAGATGACGCAGCAGCTGGCGGAAGGCAGCGGCTTCAAGCTCGGTGCGCGTGGCATCATCAAAGGGCAGCATTCAATACTCCTTGGTATGAGAGGGAACGGGGAAGTCTACAGTCTGGCGCCGCTTTCCCGAGTACAGACCGACAGTACCACAGCATCCTGGGGGCTGGTCGATACCAGAGCATGGCCCATGCTGCTGTCGAAATAGATGCTGTCACCCTTGGTCATCGCCAGTGGCTCATATAATTCGGTAAACATCTGGATGTCGCCCTCCAGAACCATCAGGAACTCCTCCCCATCGTGACGCACCCATTCACTGAAGTCTTCAATGCGGCGTGCGCGAACTACCGTCTTGAACGGAATCATGCGTTTCTGTGTGAGTTCGCAGCTGATCAGCTCGTGTTCGTAGGTCGGGGTAGGGTGCGGCTGACCTTGACCATGGCGCGTCAGGTCGCGGCGCCCCAGGGTGTTGGATTGCTGCCTGGGTGGTGTAAACAGCTGGGGAAGGTCAATGTTTAGACCGTTAATCAGCTTTTGAACTACCGTGAAGGTGGGCGAGATCTGATCATTTTCTATTTTCGACAGGGTGGAGCGGGCCAGACCAGTTCGCTCACTGGCGTCGGCCAGGGTCCACTGGTTGGCCAGACGGATTTCTCGCAATCGTGCGCCCAGCTGAAGTGGCTCAACAAACGCTTTGCGCCCAGAGGCAATCTGAAGGGCGGCATCCTGATCGTTGCTGGAACTCATGGCGGCGGTCACTAGGCAAAAGCAGTTGGCACAGACTACCATAAAAACGACTGCTTTCCGCAGGTGCCGCCGCTTCGTTGGGGGCTATATTCAGGCCTGCCTTGGGGTCTGTGTGTTTCAGGCCGACTCGAAAGGCAAGCCCAGCAACGCCAGCAAATGCGCTTCTACGCTATGGCCGATCACATCCAGGTTGTAGCCTCCCTCAAGTACTGACACCAGGCGACCATCGGCATACAGCGAAGCGATCTCAAGCGCCATCTGGGTTACCCAATAGAAGTCTTCATGCTCCAGGCACAACTCACCCATGTGATCTTCCCTGTGGGCATCAAAGCCCGCTGACACCAGCACGAGATCAGGTTTAAATGAATGCAGCTCGGGTAGCCAGTCTCTTTCTATGGCTTTGCGGAAGGCCGGACCGTCTGTGCCCGCTGACAAGGGCGTATTGATGACATTGTGTGACTCGGTGCGCAGGTAGCGCCACGGGTAAAACGGATACTGATAGCTACTGCACACAAAAACGTTGGGGTTGTCCTTGAAGATATCGATGGTGCCGTTGCACTGATGCACATCGAAATCAAGAATGGCCACGCGCTGGGCACCATAGCGGGCACGAGCGTAAGCAGCAGCCACGGCGACATTATTGTAAAAACAGAACCCGGTGGCTTCTGCGGCCTCTGCGTGGTGGCCCGGAGGACGTACCGCACAAAAAACGTTATCGGCCTGGTTGCGGTAGACCTGATCCACACCCCGGCAGGCGGCACCAGCGGCAAAGCGGGCAGCAATAAGGCTGCCGGGTGTCATGATGGTCTCGCTGTCCAAGGCGACGGTGCCATACTCGGGCACGCACTTAGCCAGCGAATTCAGATGGCGAACTGGGTGTACTCTGGCCAGTTGTTCGTCCTTAACCTCTACGGCATCAGACTGCATGGTCTGCTGTAAAATCCCGGAGAGCATGAGGCGTGCGCGAATGGCGTCAAGCCGCATGGGACTTTCGGGGTGGTCTGGACCCATGTCATGGTGTTGACTGCTGGGATGTGTAATGTATGAGGTGATCATGCTGGCGCTCCGCGTCGATATAGCTCACCTTAGGCGTCGCAATGGCCTGTAGAATAGTGTTCTTAAGTCGAATGCATCAGGCAGACTCGAACATCCGTGGAGGACTGTAATGAGCACCCGCTTTCTGGATCACTTCTTTCAACCCCACAGTATCGCTGTGGTCGGTGCCTCTGAAAGGCCCAACTCTATGGGCGGCCTGGTCTTGAAGAACCTGCGTCATGGCGGCTTTACTGGCCCCATCACGGCGGTCAATCCTAAGGGATATTCCACGGTATTTGGTGAACCTTGCGTCACACGGATATCGAAACTTCAGGAAGTGCCAGATCTTGCGGTGCTCTGCTCACCGATTGCAACAGTACCTGAAGACATCGAGGCGCTGGGCACGTTTGGCGTTAAGGCAGCACTGGTGCTGTCAGGAGGCGCATTGCTAAACGACAAGCGCGGCAAGCAAGGTTCGATCCGCGAGCGTATGCTAGCTGCAGCATTACAGTCAGGTATCCGTGTGCTCGGTCCTGAATGCATGGGGCTGATCGTGCCCGGCAGCAAGCTCAACGCTACCTATATCAGCCAGACGGTTGGCAAGGGAAAAGTGGCGTATCTTGGCCAGTCCGGCATGCTTGGCAATGCCATGATTGACTGGGCGGCAGGGCGCGGTATCGGTTTTTCCCATCTTCTGACCCTGGGCGACAGCGTCGATGTGCGCCTGCCTGACCTGATCGACTACATCAATCAATATTCACCCACCCAGGCCATCTTGCTGCATCTGGAACATATCCATGATTCTCAGCATTTCATGACGTCGCTGCGTGACGCGTCGAGAAACCGCCTAGTAGTCGCCATCAAGAGTGGTCGTACTCCAGAAGCTGACATCAGTGGCATTGCACCGACGCCCGGTATTCCCAGCCGGGACACAGTTTACGCGGCTGCCCTAGCGCGCGCAGGCGTTGTGCGGGTTGATGACTCAGATGAGTTGTTCGATGCACTGGAAACGCTGTCGCGGGTCAAGCCGATGCGCGGTGACCGTCTGGCAGTGGTCTCCAATGGTTTGGGGCCGGCGATGCTGGCCATCGATAAGCTGATTGGCGCGGGAGGTAAGCTGGCCAGCTTTACGCCTGAGACACGCGATGCCTTGCGCCGTGATGACGTGGATATCAGCAAACCGGGCGAGAACCCGGTAGATCTGGGCGGGCAGGCGACACCCGAGCGTTTTGTTGAGGCTCTTGAGTGGGTGGCGGCGGATCCTAACGTGGATGCGGTGCTGGTGGTGCATGCACCCACTCGTCTAGCGCCGTCAAAAGCGACGGCTCAGGCCATTATTGCTGCGCGCAAGCGCTTTCGGCGTAACCTGCTGACCAGCTGGATGGGATTCGATGAAGCGCTGTCTGCGCGTCACGAAAGCAACTTGGCTGGCATACCGACTTACATGTCGCCCGAGAAAGCCATCAAGGCTTTCATGCACATGGTGAATTATCACCGGGTGCAAGCGCTGCTCCAGGAAACGCCGCCCAGTCTGCCATTCAGCACCACACCTGAAATCCGCAAGCAATGCCACGCGTTGATCGCCGAAGCGCGACGACAGAAGCGTGAGACGCTTTGGCACTCCGAGGTGGCCCAGGTGCTCGGAGCGTACGGTATCCCCGTGGCGGAAAGTCATCATGTGAAAACCGGAGAAGAAGCCCGGCGTGCTGCTGAAACGATGCCCGGTGAGCTAGCCATCAAGGTGGTGCATGAAAACAACTGCCGACCTTTTTATTACCGTAAACACCCGCACAAGCTATCGGCCGGATTATTGCAGGACTTGAGTACGCCCGATGATGTGGCAGAGGCTCAGCAGCGCTTGGAAGCGCGCATGGCCGAGAAGTTTCCCGAGATTGAGATTCGCGAGTACTGCCTGCAAGAGATGCAACGTGGAAAGCACTCCATGCAGCTATGTGCGGGTATTACCCGGGATGCGGTGTTCGGGCCGGTCATCGTCTTTGGTATTGGTGGCTACAAAGCGAATATCCTTGCCGACCGCCAGGTGGCATTGCCGCCGCTGAACCTGACTCTGGCGGCTGCCATGGTGTCGCGTACCCACGCAGCAAAGCTGATTCGTGAGCATTCTCGCGATCCGGAGCGCGACCTTGGCAGGATTCATCAGGTATTGGTGAAATTGTCACAGATGTCTAGCGACTTGCCAGAGTTGCGCGGCCTGGAGATTAACCCCCTGTTGCTCAATCGTGACGGTATGTTGGCGGTGGACTTCGCCATGGATCTTGGTACGCCGGCGCGTTTTGCCATCATGCCGTACCCTGAGGAGCTGCGTGAGAACGTAGTGCTCAAGAACGGCTGGGAGGTAGAAGTACGGCCTATTCGGGCCGAGGATGCGCCTCTGCTGTCGCGTTTCCACGCGCAGCTTTCTGAAGAGAGCATCCGTTTTCGCTACTTCCACAACAAGGCTGACCTTACCCAGCGCGATCTCTCGATGCTGTCTCAGATCAACTACGATCGCCAGATGGCGTTTATTGCCGAGCGTTTGGATGAAAGCGGTAACAAGGAAATGCTAGGTGTCGTGCGGGTCTGGAATGATCCGGATAACATCCGCACTGAGTTCTCGGTCATCATCCGCGATAACCTGCAGGGACTGGGCATCGGCAGCCTGCTGATGAAGAAAATGATTCGCTACTGCAAGAGCGTAGGCACACTGGAAATGATTGGCAAAGTCATGGTCGATAATCACCCGATGCGCGGACTGATGAAGCACCTGGGGTTCAACCAGCACTACAACATGGAAGAGCAGGTGGTGGATGCGATACTGCGGCTTAACGAACCGGAAACCGACTGGCAACGCCACCGTCTAGAAACGCCCGCCTGATTGTAGATAACGCTGGCCGAGCTATCTGTCTCGGTCAGCGTTATCTGAGAGCGAAGAATTGGGAAGGCGCAGTGCCGGGTCTCAGGGGGCCAGGCGGAAGTGGTGCCATTCCCCGTCGCGGTATTCGTAGCGAATACGGTCATGCAGTCGGCTCAGCTGCCCTTGCCAGAACTCGATCATGCTGGGCACGACCCGGTATCCCCCCCAGTGTACCGGGCGGTGGATTTCCTGATCGGCATAGACCTGACGATAGCGCTGTTCGCGTTCTTCAAGCCATTCGCGATCGGGAATGACTACGCTCTGGGTAGCCACCCAGGCACCTAGCTTGCTGTCCCAGGGGCGGCTTGCAAAATACGCGTCAGACTCTTTTTTGCTGATCTTGTTGACGCGTCCTTCTATGCGCACCTGTCGATCCAGTGACGGCCACCAGAACGTTAGCGCCGCCTGAGGTACATTCGCCAGCTCGCTGCCTTTGTGGCTGTGATAGTTACTGTAAAAATACAGCCCCTGCTCATCACTGCCCTTGAGTAGTACCACTCGTGCATGGGGGTGGCCTTGTCTGTCGACTGTTGAGAGCGTCATGGCATTGCCATCCAGCCCCTCACTGTCAAGCGCCAGAGCCAGCCACTCGTCAAACAGCGGCATTGGCTCATCAGGCATGATGGACTCATCCATCTTTCCACCTTCGTAGTCGCGACGTATGTCAGCGATATTGCGTGTCATGGGATTCTCCTAAGATTCATGTCCCATGGTGGCGATTTGTGGCGTCAAGCTCAACACCCCATGGTCATTCCAGCAGCATTTTGTGCCTGGCCTGAGGCTAGCCCAGCTGCACCATGGCCATATAAGTGCCTGTTCCACCGATGATCGAGAGTAAAGCGTTGCGCCGCCACAGGTGCAGTACGGCAACGATCACGGAAGCGATGATCATCGGCCAGCCGGTACCGCTGGTGTTAAGCTGGCTGTCCAGCATCGGGCGGAACTCGCGCAGCGCATAAATAACTAGGATCATCATGACTGCCGGTGGCAGGTAGCGACCAAGGTGAAGAATCAGCGGATGGTCTGCTTGTTTTGCCAGCGCCATGAACGGAATGACACGGGTGGCGAAGGTCGCCACAGCGCACACCGCAATAAAGACCAGTAGGTTGGCGAGGTTCATGTTTGGGCTCCCAGGACATCACGTGTCATCCGATAGTGCACCAGCAACAACAGGCTGGCCGAGCCGATGGCGCCCAACAGCATGTGGCGGTCGGGCAACACCACCAGCGCCAGCATGCCGCATAGTAAGGCAATACCAAAAGGCAGCCAGCGGCGCAGACGGCGCGCCTGCTCGAGCGTCAGCACAATGAACAGTGCGGTCAGGGCAAACTCGATGCCGCGACTGTCAAACTCAATGTTGGCGCTGGCTGCAGCGCCAATCAGGCTGCCGAGTATCCACCACAGCTGGTTGAGCAGACTGATCCGGAATGCCTGATCATGGCTCTGGTTCGGCTGGCTGGTCAGCAGCGAGTAGGTTTCATCGGTGAGCGCAAAGATGAGGTAGGGCTTACGCCACCCAGACCCTTTGAAGCGTTTGAGCAATGAGAGACCATAGAAAAGGTGGCGTGAGTTGAGCATTAAGGTGGCCACTGCGACTTCTATCAGACCGGCACCGGCGCCCAGTAGCGCCACGGCCAGAAACTGGCCGGCGCCGGCATAAATCACCAGTGACATGAGTACCGCAGCCCACACGGGAACACCGATTTCGACGGCAAGAATGCCAAACGCTGCCCCCAGGGGCAGATAGCCGAACATCACTGGCAGTGAAGCGCGAAAAGGCTCCTGCCAGCGGCGTTGGTCATGCATGTGAAGTCTCCGCACTCTGCTTCAGGTATAGTGCGGTATTATAAACAAATGGCAGCGAATATTGTTGGCTTGCTAAGGGTTTCTGCCACATTTACAGGACATCCAGAGAGGGGGGAAGTATGCAGAAAATCAAGGTGTGGGATCTTCCCGTCAGGTTTTTCCATTGGTTGCTTGTTGCTGCCGTTGTAGTGTCTTACTACACCATGAAGACCGAAGGAGCCCCGTTCGACTTCCCGGTTGAAATACATGCCAAAGCTGGCTATATCGCGCTTGGCTTGCTGGTATTCCGCTGGGTCTGGGGGCTAACAGGTACCCATCATGCCCGCTTCAGTAACTTCATTTATTCACCGGCCAATACCTTTCGTTATCTACGCGGCCTGCTGAGCGGGCAGGGCGCTGCCTATGCAGGGCATAATCCGCTGGGTGGCCTGGCGGTTCTGGCGCTGCTGCTTTCCCTGAGCCTACAGGTGGGCAGCGGGCTTTTTCTCACTGACGATATCTTCTTCAATGCACCGCTGTATTCTTACGTTTCAAGTGATATCAGTAGTGTGATGCGCAAGATTCATACCTGGAACAGCAATCTGCTGCTGGTGCTGATTGGCTTGCACCTGTTGGCACTGTTGGTACACAGCCTCAAGGGAGAGAAGCTGGTCGGGGCGATGTTCACTGGCTATAAGCACCTTCCAGCAGCTGCTGATGAACAGCACGGCCATGAGATAAAGCGACACATCAATCTTTGGGCTGCTTTGCCGCTTATCGCCTTTGCCGTGGGCGTTGTTGCATGGCTTTGGTGAGGTGGAGCTGAGTGTAAGCCGACGGCATTGAGGTGCTGCAATCACACATTAATAAAGGCGGCCACTGGCCGCCTTTATTGTCAGGTCTTTTATCGAACATCGCGGAAAACTTCGTACGCCTATAGGCGGTCAACTCACTGCCTGATACGAGTTTACTGATTAAAGACCCTGCTGAGCAGTATCAGTCGCCGCGGTACTCGTCGTGGCAGCTCTTGCAGCTCTGACCTACTTTGCCTACTTGCCTGCGCATGGCGCTGAAGTCATCACCGCCAGACAGTTCAGCCAACGTGGTTGTTTCAACGACCAGGTCGTTGCTCTTGCTCATGAAGTCGTCCATGTTGTCGGAGATCTTGGCAAGGGCATCGTTATCGACGCTGTGGTCACCGCCACGGAAAGAGCCTTCAACAAAACCTTCCCAGGGCATGTCAGCAAGTGCTGCGAGGTTGTTGGCGCGCAGCTGGAACTCTTCTGCGTCGTAATCCACATCACCCTTGGCCATGGCACCCAGTGGACCCATTTGCCAGGCCATGACGCCCAGAACATCCTGGCGATACTCGATGGCTTTATCATTTTCTTCTGTGGCTTGCACATTGGCCGAGAGCAGCAGGGCTGCCGCACCCAGGGTGCACATCTTGAACATTGCTTTCATCACGATCTCCTTGTCTTGGACTTGCCCATTCGCTGAGTGTTACTGACAGCCAGTCATTCAGCAAAAATGCAACGCGTGCCTATCCTAGCAGCCGCAAGCGTAATGGACACCGCTCATTATCCCAAAGTTCACTCAAACCAACTCAGCTATCACGCCGTAGCTGACGGCTACGAAAGCGCGCGTAGCCCATGGAACCTGTAAACAGGGCAAGTGATGCCAGCATTTCCAGTGCGCCCTGCAGCGTCCTGTCGGGCAGAGTAGCGACCATGACTCCCATGGTGAAATACAGCAGGCTGACGAAGGCCAGCCAAGCATGTCCCCGGGGGCGTTTGGCAATAATAGCCGGAGAGAACAGCAGCAGCGGCAGCACGAATACCAGCAGCGGTGTCATCGGGCCGCCGGAGCTTTCCACCATCAGCCCACGGTAGGCCGACAACAGTAGCAGCAGGATGAAGCTGGCAATAACCAGTATCCGGGACTGGTGGGTCAAGGTGTCCAACCCTTTGCGGTTCTCGAAGTCATCCATCCAGGCGCGCATCAGGACTCCCTTGTAGCGTGAAGCGCCAGCGCGAGACGGGCAATGCGGCTGCCCTGGGCATGGCAGAGCTGACGCTCATGTTTATCCAGAGGCTGGTCGCTGGCAGTACCGGCAACATGACTGGCCCCATAAGGGGTGCCGCCGCGAGTGGTGTGTAGTAGTGCCATTTCACTGTAAGGAATGCCAGCATAGACCATGCCGTGATGCAGCAGCGGTAGCAGCATGGAAATCAGCGTGGTTTCCTGGCCGCCATGCAGGCTGGAGGTAGACGTGAAGGCGCTGGCTGGCTTGTCGATCAGTGCGCCGCCAAGCCATAGTTCACTGGTGCCGTCCAGAAAATACTTCATGGGGGCCGCCATGTTACCAAAGCGGGTAGGGCTCCCAATTACCAGTCCGGCGCAGTGACGCAAGTCGTCCAGACTGGCATAGATCGCCCCTTGCGCCGGGATATCGGGCTCTACGGCCTCACAAGTGGCAGACACTGCTGGCACTGTGCGCAGACGAGCCTGGATACCCTGCTGTGACTCGATGCCAGCAGCGATCTGTTCCGCCATGGCGCGGGTTGCGCCGTGGCGTGAGTAATAAAGCACCAGTACATAAGGAAGGTTAGAGCGAAGTTCGGTCATGAAATTGACGCCATTAGGTAAAAGGTTAATCGACCAACTCGAGAACCCGTTCAGGCGGGCGGCCGATGACAGCACGTTCACCGGAGTCGGCGACGGGGCGCTCAAGAATGCGTGGATGCGCAACAATGGCCTGAACAACAGCGTCAATGTCGCTGGGATCAGCCCCCAGAGCTTTCCATTCACTTTCGCCCGTGCGGACTAGCCCCTGGATGCCATCCGGCAGTCGGGCGATCAGTTGGCGCAGTTCGCTCTCATCGAGCGGATCATCCAGGTAGCGTCGCACTTCCATCTTGATACCGGCTTCTTCAAGCAGCGCCAGCGCCTGGCGGGATTTGGAACAGCGAGGGTTATGCAGCAGTGTCAGCATGAAGAGCGTCCTTACAATGGGGCCGCCCCATAACAGGTTCATCCCGGGGGGGCGATGCAAACTGGCTGGTATTGTAGGCGCGGGGGAACGCCGTCTCAACTTGACGAGCGATTGCGCGTTACTGTGCCAGCCGCCGATAGACCCAGACCTGCTGGCCATCTGCCAGTCGTACCCAGGTGCGCTCATAGCGAACGCCGAGCCGCTCGTAGCGATCCAGCCGCATCAGTTCGTTGCTGCTGACCTCAAGTATCAGGCCCTCTGTTCGGGCGTTCTCAGTGGGGTTCAAGTCCAACCCTTGGCGCTCAAAGCCGTCTAGCTGCGCGATCGTCGGACTGCCTGTGCGGCCATACACCAGCCAGCGCACCGGAGCATAGGTGAGGGTGCCGTAAACGAATACCTGCTGCGGGCCGTCAGGTAGCGTTGGCAAATCAGCAGGGCGCTGGTACGTCCAGGGGCTCAGCAGCGTAAGCCATAACCAGAACAACAGGCCAAAGCCGCCAAGCAGACTGGCGAGAAAAAGATGTCGGACGCGCATTTGGCTCCACAGGCAGGGGATTAATCATCGTCAGCCGTGATGCTAGGATAAGTCATCCTGTCACTCAAGCCGAGGTATCACCATGAATCTGCCAAAGCGCGATGATGTGGACTTCCAAGCGTTGATGGATGATGTACGCCCGCTTTCGCATGGAACCAATCGCGCGGACACTGAGCCGATGCGAAGTTCACCCAGTGAAGCGCAGCTGGCCCGCCGTAAGAGTGCGGTTCAGAGACTGGGCGAGAGCGATTTCTTGTCGGACGATTTTGTCGAACTGGTGCATCCCTTTGATCCGCTGGCGTTTCGTCGTGAGGGCATCCAACAGGGGGTGATGGATCGACTGCGTCATGGCGGATATCCGGTCCAGGCCAGCCTGCATCTGTTGCGTCGGCCACTGGAAATGTGTCGCCGCGAGTTGCCGATGTTTATCCGTGACGCCCATGCCCATGATCTGCGTTCGGTGCTGATCGTGCACGGGCGGGGCCGTGAGCAGGACAGCCCGGCCAATATCCTGCGCTCGTACTTGGCCAAATGGTTGGTAGCGTTCGACGAAGTGCAGGCATTTGCGTCGGCGGGCAACGCCGACGGTGGCCTGGGTGCTACCTGGGTGATGCTGAGAAAGTCCGAGCGGGCGAAGAGTGCCAATCGCGAGCGTCAGCAGAAGCGCAGGGGCTGAGGGCTCTGCGCTTCTTTAATATGGCCGCGGCTATACGGAAGCTTAAGCCAGCGCAGCTTCCTGCCGCCTTGTCGCATAGTGCCGGCTCTGGGGTTGGCGCTCTCCAGCCTCGCGCAGACGGCGGCGAAACAGTGGCTCGGTGCTGTCCACGCCCGGTTGATAGCTGCGGCTGAAAGTTTTCAGCGCACGCAGGGCGTCTTCAACGACCTGATCTTCGCGCAGCGAAAACGCATCAAAACCGCAGCGCGACAGGTAAAACAGCTGGTCGATCAGCACATCGCCCACCGCGCGAATTTCCCCCTGATACCCATAGCGCTCGCGCAGCAGCCGGGCGGTGCTGTAGCCACGACCGTCAGTAAATACCGGAAAGTCGATGGCGATCAGTGGCGCGCTGGCAAGCTCCGCGGCAAGTTCAGCGGTCAGCTCGACATCACTGGCGAGCCATGGGGCAAGATCCGCGCCCTTGGCCGAGGCCTGCCATTGCTCGAGGGGCGCGATCAGACGACCTTCCGGTGCGGCGGCTTTGTGGTCTTTAAGCTCAAAGGATGGCTCACCCTCGGCGTCATTGCCGCGCCATAGACTCCAGCGGTCGTCAAGGTGGCGGCCGCGCAGGATCAGCGGACGCTCGCTATGATGTTGTGCAATCTGATCAGGCATAGACATGCTCCTTGAAGGGCTTGATACCAAGACGGCGATAAGTGTCGAGAAAGGTTTCATCTGGCTGACGGTTGCCGACATAGACGTGCAGGACCTTGTCGATGACCTCAGGCACATCGGCACGGAAGAAAGACGGGCCAAGAATCTTGCCCAGCGACGCATCGTTGCCTTGGCTGCCACCCAGTGAAATCTGGTAGTATTCTTCGCCTTTTTTGTCAACGCCAAGAATACCGATGGTGCCGACGTGGTGATGGCCGCAGGCATTCATGCAACCGGAGATATTAAGTTCCAGCGGCCCCAGGTCGTAGAGGAAGTCCAGGTCCTCGAAACGCTCCTGAATGGCCTGGGCCACCGGGATCGACTTGGCATTGGCCAGCGCGCAATAATCGCCGCCGGGGCAGCAGATCAGGTCGGCCAGGGTGCCCACGGTGGGGTTGGCCAAGCCCAGTGCATCCAGCTTGTGCCACAGTTCCTCAATGCGATCGACAGCTACGTCAGTGAGCACCAGGTTCTGTTCGTGGGTGACACGAATTTCGCCATAGCTGTATTCATCGGCCAGATCAGCGATAGCTGCCATGTGCTCTGAGGTCACATCGCCTGGCGAGTGTTCACGCCGTTTGAGTGACAGGGTGATGGCCTTGTAGCCGGGCGTTTTGTGGTCAGTAATGTTGTTGGTCACGAAACGCGAAAAGGCACGGTTCTCCACGCGCATTTGTTCATAGGCGGCGATGGCCTCGGCGGGGATCTCGCGCCGCTCAGGATCAACAAAGTGGCTGGCCACAGCAGTGACGGCATCCGGGGTCAGCGTCTGGGGGCCGTCTTTAAGGTGTGCCCACTCCTGCTCGACTCGACGACGGAACTCGTCAACACCCAATGCCTTAACCAGAATCTTGATACGCGCCTTGAATTTGTTGTCGCGGCGGCCGAACTGGTTATACACCCGCACCAGCGCTTCCAGGTAGGTCAGCAGGTGCTGCCAGGGCAGATCCTCGCAGATCACATCGGCAATCATCGGTGTCCGGCCCAGGCCACCGCCAGCCAACACCGTCACACGCACTTCGCCTTTATCGTCACGCCACAGCCTAAGGCCCACATCATGCACCAGGATCGCAGCTCGGTCCTGATCGGCACCGGTCACAGCAATCTTGAACTTGCGCGGCAGGTAAGCGAACTCCGGGTGAAAAGTTGACCACTGGCGAATCAGCTCGCACCAGGGGCGTGGGTCGACGTTCTCATCGGCAGCAATGCCGGAGAACTGGTCCGTGGTGGTATTGCGGATGTCGTTGCCGCTGGTCTGGATGGCATGCATCTGCACACTGGCCAGTTCGGCAAGGATATCCGGGACGTCTTCCAGCTTGGGCCAGTTCAGCTGCAGGTTGGTACGCGTGGTGAAATGACCATAGCCGCGGTCATAGCGGGCGGCTATCTCACCGAGTTTGCGCAACTGGTAGGACGCCAGCATGCCGTAGGGAATAGCGATACGCAGCATCGGCGCATAACGTTGGATATAGAGCCCATTCTGCACACGCAGTGGCAGAAACTCCGCCTCGCTGATCTTGCCTTCGAGATAGCGGCGCATCTGGTCGCGGAACTGGGCGACACGTTCATCGACCAGAATCTGGTCATGGTTATCGTAGCGGTACATTCAGCGCGTTCCTGAAAAAGGGAAGTGGCTTGACTGTCCGCTACCATAGCGCTTCGATGCATATTCTTAAAAAGAATATATAGCTATCTGTTGAGATTGTTTGGAAATAAGCAGATGGGGTAGCAGTCGTGAAACGCCGATGACGAGTCCTTTGCTGATGTCGCTAAACCATCATCGGCCAGAAATGGCGAAACAACGCGGCTACCAGTATGCCTCCTGTGATAGCTAGCAGCGGCTTCTTTACCGTCAGCATGATAACGGTAGTGGTCAGCAGGGCCAGACGAGCACCGTTATCACCAGTCACCGCCAGAGGTGCTAGTAGTGCCACCAGCACCGAGCCAGACATGGCGTGGATAAACTGCCTGACCCGGTAACCGATGGGCACGAAGGACATGACGAATACACCGCCCCAGCGCGTCACAAGAGTGACTAGCGCCATGGCCAGGATGATGGCCAGCGTCCCCAGGCCTGCCGTCTCAATACTCAAGGTTGCGCTTCCCCCAGAGCAGACCAGCCAGACCACCGGCGATAGCACCTACCACCACGTGACTGTTTTCTGGTAGGAAATAAAAGGCCAGCAGCGAGGCGCCTGCGGCTACCGTCCAGATCATCAGCATACGCAGATTCTTTTCGCCGCTGAGCACCATGGCGAGCAGAAAGCAGCCCATCACCATGTCAAGCCCCAGGCTGGCGGGGTCGCTTACGGCACCACCAACGCGCAGGCCAAGCCAGGTGCCAAGAACCCAGAAGCTCCACAGCGCGATACCACCACCCAGTAGTAGTCCAAGCCCCGGTCGGCCGCGAGCGAAGGCCTGTGTGGCCATGGCCCAATTGGCGTCAGAGGCGACCAGCATGATGGCGTAGCGCCTAGCCGGCGAGAGGGGCTCCAGCCAAGGATAAAGCGTGGCACCCATCAGCAGGTGGCGGGCGTTGATGGCGAAGACAGTGACCAGTAGTGTGAAGAGCGGAACCTCCGGTCCCCATAGTTCCAGTGCGGCGAACTGTGAGGCACCGGCAAATACCAGGGTACTCATGAGCACGGTGGCGGTGTCACTAAGTCCGCCCTGGCTTGCGGCAAGGCCAAAGGCGATACCGAACACCGTCACAAATAGTGAGAGAGGCAGCAGTGCTTTGAACCCGCTCCATACCAAGTCGCTGTCTAGCCGATGGAGGATCGATTCTTTGGGCGCCATGCGCTACTCCTCTACCTAACAGTTATTCGGGTTGATTGATATACCAACAGGCCCTGATCCCTCGCGAGCATCAGTCGGGGTCGTAGGACAGTACTGGGGCGAGCCAGCGCTCCATGTCATCCATCGTTCTGCCCTTGCGATTGGCCAGCGACTCGACCTGATCGCGGGTGATCTTGCCGGTGGCAAAATACTTGGACTGTGGATGGGCAAAATACCAGCCCGCCACCGCTGCTGCTGGCCACATGGCGAAGTTTTCAGTCAGTTCAAGTCCTGCGTTGGCCGTGGCGTCGAGCATGCGGAACAGCGTGGCTTTTTCGGTATGATCCGGGCAGGCTGGATAACCGGGAGCAGGGCGAATACCCTGGTATTTTTCGGCGATCAGTGCGTCGTTATCCAGGCTTTCTTCCGGCACATAGCCCCAGAACTCCTTGCGCACACGCTGATGTAGCCGCTCGGCGAAGGCTTCAGCCAAGCGGTCGGTGAGCGACTGCACCAGGATAGCGTTGTAGTCGTCACCGGCGGCTTTGTACTGTTCGGCCAGCGCCTCGACGCCGTGGCCGGTGGTGACCGCGAAACCGCCGATCCAGTCCGGCTTTCCGCTGTCCTTTGGGGCCACAAAGTCGGCCAGGCTATAACAGGTGCCGTCACGGTTCTTGGTGGTCTGCTGGCGAATATGGTGAAGGCGTTCGACGACTTCGGTGCGCGACTCATCGGCATACACTTCGATAACATCGTCATCGACACAATTGGCGGGCCACAGGCCGATAACACCGCGGGCATGCACCAGCTTCTCGTCGATCAGCTTGCGCAGCATGACCTGAGCATCATCAAACAGGTTGCGTGCGGCTTCGCCGACCTTAGCGTCGTCGAGGATTTTCGGGTATTTGCCGGTGAGTTGCCAGCTGATGAAGAACGGCGTCCAGTCGAGGGTTTCGAGTACCTCATTGAGGTCATAGCCGTCAAAGCTCATCAGGCCGGTCATGGTTGGACGGGGCGGCGTGTAGTCGTCCCAAGCGATATCCGGTTTGTGCTGTCGGGCCTCGGCGTAGCTGAGGTCTGCGGCCTTAGGGCGACGCTTGGCGTTACGCTCGCGGACCTTCTCGTATTCGGCGCGTATCTCGGCGGTGTACTCCGGTTTGAGTTCCGGCGACAGCAGCCTGGATGCCACACCGACCGCACGTGAGGCATCGGAAACATAAATCACCGGATGTTCGTAGCCGGGTGCGACCTTGACCGCGGTATGCGCTTTTGAGGTGGTCGCACCACCAATCAGCAGTGGTAACTCAAAGCCTTGGCGCTGCATTTCCTTGGCGACGCTGACCATTTCGTCTAGCGAAGGGGTGATCAGTCCTGAAAGGCCGATGATGTCGGCTTTTTCATCGATGGCGGTCTGCAGGATTTTCGCTGCAGGCACCATCACGCCCAGATCGACGACATCATAGTTATTACACTGCAGTACCACACCGACAATGTTCTTGCCGATGTCGTGTACATCGCCCTTAACGGTGGCCATGACAATCTTGCCTTTGGCCTGGGTGGTTTCATCCTTTTCCGCTTCGATGTAGGGCAGTAGGTGGCCCACCGCCTGCTTCATGACGCGGGCCGACTTGACCACCTGGGGCAGGAACATCTTGCCTGCGCCGAACAGGTCGCCGACCACGTTCATGCCATCCATCAACGGTCCTTCGATGACCTCGATAGGACGTGGAAACTGTTGGCGGGCTTCTTCGGTGTCCTCAATGATGAACGCCGTTACGCCTTTAACCAGCGCATGTTCAATGCGCTTCCCAACGTTCCAGCTGCGCCACTCCAGGTCTTCTTTTTTCTCCGTGCCACCGCTGTCGCCCTTGTACTTCTCGGCCAGATCCAGCAACCGCTCGGTGGCGTCCTCACGGCGGTTGAGCACCACGTCTTCCACGGCCTCACGCAGCTCGGCGTCCAGATCGTCGTAGACGCCCAGCTGGCCGGCGTTGACGATGCCCATCGAGAGACCAACGCGGATCGCGTGGTAGAGGAATACTGAGTGAATCGCCTCGCGCACCGTGTTGTTGCCGCGAAACGAGAAGGACACGTTAGAGACGCCGCCGGAAACCATGGCGTGGGGTAAGTTCTCGCGGATCCACTCGGTCGCCTGGATGAAGTCTACGGCGTAGTTGTTGTGCTCCTCGATACCGGTAGCGATCGCGAAGATGTTGGGGTCGAAGATGATGTCTTCGGCGGGGAAGCCGATCTCATCGACCAGCAGGCGATAGGCCCGCTCGCTGATTTCGGTCTTGCGAGCAAAGGTGTCAGCTTGGCCGGTCTCGTCAAACGCCATGACGACCACGGCCGCGCCATGACGGCGACAGATGGCGGCCTGTTTACGAAAGTCCTCTTCGCCTTCCTTTAGCGAGATGGAGTTGACGATGGCCTTGCCCTGGATGCATTTGAGGCCGGCTTCAAGGATCTCCCACTTGGAGGAGTCGACCATGATTGGCACTCGAGAAATGTCAGGCTCGCCAGCGATCAGGTTGAGGAAGCGCACCATGGCTTCCTGAGACTCGAGCATGCCCTCGTCCATGTTGATATCGATAACCTGAGCGCCGTTCTCTACCTGTTCCAGTGCGACTTCCAAAGCGGTGGTGAAGTCGTCTTCCTTGATCAGTCGCTTGAAGCGCGCCGAGCCGGTGACGTTGGTGCGCTCACCGACGTTGACGAACAGCGAATCGGCTGTGATGTTGAACGGCTCAAGCCCGGACAGACGGCAGGCGGCTTCGATGTGTGGCACCTGGCGCGGTGCCATCCCGTCAATTGCCTGCCTGATGGCGGCGATGTGTTCAGGCGTTGAGCCACAGCAGCCGCCAATGATGTTGACCAGCCCGCTGCTGGCAAACTCAGCGACGATCTCCGCCATTTCCTCGGCGGTTTGGTCGTATTCGCCAAACTCATTGGGTAGACCGGCGTTAGGGTGCGCTGACACAAAGGTATCGGCTTTGGCGGACAACTCTTGAAGATAGGGGCGCAGCTCGGCCGCGCCCAGTGCGCAGTTCAGGCCAACAGTTAGCGGCTGGGCGTGGCGCACGGAGTTCCAGAAGGCTTCAGTGGTCTGGCCGGACAGGGTGCGGCCCGAGGCGTCGGTAATGGTGCCGGAGATCATCACCGGCAAACGCTCGCCACGATCCTCAAACAGCTCTTCCAGGGCGTAAATTGCCGCCTTGGCGTTGAGCGTATCGAAGATTGTCTCGAGCATGATCAGGTCGCTGCCACCCTCGATCAGCGCCTCAGCGGCTTCATAGTAGTTCTCGCGCAGAGCATCGAAGGTCACGTTGCGTTTGGATGGGTCGTTGACGTCCGGCGACAGCGAGCAGGTGCGCGAAGTTGGCCCCAGTACGCCGGCCACAAAGCGCATAATACCGGTGGCTTCTGCCACCTCATCACACGCCTGTCGGGCCAGTCTGGCGGCCTCGCGGTTGATTTCAGGCACCAGGTCTTCCATGCCGTAATCTGACTGTGACAACCGTGTACTGTTGAACGTGTTGGTCTCGACAATATCCGCGCCGGCTTCCAGGTAGTCGCGATGAATGCGAGCCACGAGTTCGGGCTGCGTCAGCACCAGCAGGTCGTTATTGCCCTTGAGGTCGCTCGGCCAGTCGGTAAAGCGCTCGCCGCGAAAGTCTCCTTCGCTGAGCTTAGCATTCTGTAGCATGGTACCCATGGCACCATCCAGCATCAGGATGCGCTTTTTGAGGCACTCAGTCAGGGTGGCGGTCTGGGGCGTGTGTGGGAGGCCTGCCATGGTGTAAAACGTTCTCCAGCTTGAGGGTAGTGACGGTGTTTTGAGAGTCTTGTTATCAGTTTTTACCCGCTGCTGATTTCAGCGGGGTATATCGATACGCCTGAGTATCCTGAGTATATAGGTAGCTGTGCGCAGTGTGGATCAAGACGAGGTTGCATCGCCGCAATAGAATAGCAAATGCATGTGGCTGCAGGCAGAGGGAAAGCGGCTTGTTAAAGACCTACCAATACAGTCGGGATTGTCTCGCAACCGTGACTCGCTTACCATAAGTGGTATGTCATTTACTTTCCGTTCCGCGTGAGTACATTAAACAGGCGCGGTTCGAGCAACGAGAGAGCCATGAGCGAAAATATCCAAATTACCGACAGCGCCCAAGATTACCTTGCCGAACTGCTGGCCAAGCAGGATGTCGAGGGTATCGCCGTGCGTATATTTATCACCCAGCCCGGTACACCTTATGCAGAAACTTGCTTAGCCTACAGTCGGCCCGGTGAAGAAGAGCCTACCGATGAGCGGCTGGCACTCGAAAAGATTACGGTCTTTCTCGACAAGAACAGTCTGCCGTTTCTTGAAGAAGCCGTGGTGGACTTTAACGCCGACCGAATGGGCGGGCAATTGACCATCAAGGCGCCCAACGCCAAGATGCCCAAGGTCAACTCTGATAGTCCGCTGGAGGACCGCATCAACTACGTACTCTACAGCGAAATTAATCCGGGCCTGGCGGCCCACGGCGGTGAGATTAAATTAATCGAGCTGACTGAGCAGCAGGTAGCCGTGCTGGCCTTTGGCGGCGGCTGCCAGGGCTGTGCCGCGGTTGACTTGACTCTGAAAGACGGTGTCGAAAAAACCCTGATGGAGCGTATCCCTGAACTGGCGGGCATTCGCGACGTCACCGACCACACCGATACTACCAACGCTTACTATCGCTGAGAAAAAGCGCAGAGAGTGAGTGGAAAAAACTCAAGCCCGCCGTTATCAAATGGCGGGCTTGAGTTTTTTACAGCCTGTTTTATTCCTGATTAGGGCCTTTGTCATCGGCATCGTTGAGCACGCGCTCCAGTGACATCCATAGGCGATCCTGAAGTTTAGTTTCCAGCGCTTCTATCTGTGCATCGCGCTGTTCGAGCCGCTCTGTCAGTGTGGCGATATCATCTTGTTGAGCCGTTTCACGCGCGGTTAGGCGTGAGATTTCGCTGCGGGCTGCTGCTTCACGCTGCTCGGCGAGCATCCGCGCACGCTGCCATTCTGCCTGGGTCTCAGCCAAAGCCTGGCGCTGTGCCTTGAGTTCATCCTGGGTTCTGTCGAGCTGCTGCTCCAGGCGGCTACGCTGTGCCTGTTGTGCTTTTTCGGCCTGACGGTATTCCAGCCGGGCTTCGTCCAGCAGGCTCATCAAGCGACCCTCGGCGGCTTCATGACGCTTTTCTTCCTGATTTAGCTGCGCCTTCCAGTCTGCTTCGAGATCCCGGTAGCGCTGTTGGAAGTGTGTTTCGCGTTCTTCCAGCTTTTTTTGAGCCACGCTGGCCTGGTGTTCCAAGCGCTCCATCTGGGCTTGCTGTTGTTTATTGGCTTTGTGAGCAGCGTCAAGGTCTGCCTGGCTGCGCGCCAGTTCGGCTGAGTTCTCAGTCAGGCGTTCATCAAGCCGCGTCAAATGAGTTGATAGGGCGGATTCACGCTGCTCTGCGTCTTCAGCGCGACGACCTGACTCGGCGACCTGTTCGCGCGCTTCGGCTATCTGCTGATCGGCCAGCAGACGATAGTGGGCTAGCCCTTCATTGGCTGCCTGCTGCGCCTGCTCCCATAAGTTTTCAGCCAGCGCCTGAAGCGGGGCGGGCATGCTGCGTGATGGTGGCTGGTCTTTGCGCTGTTCCTTGCGTGATCGCCATTCACGCAGGTGCTCACTGATGGTGGTGAAACTGCCGGTACCAAGTACCTCGCGCACCTTCTGCACGCTGGGCGCTTCCTGGCGCTTCAGCAACGTATCAATGGCTCGCTGTACGTCCTCATACGTAATTCCAATCCGGGCCATGAGCGCTCCTGTCAGTATGTGAAATCTGAAAAAAGAGGTGGTCCGCCACGAATTCAGGCGCTTATGCAGGCTCTGGTAACCAGGCCACCAGATCTCGCCAGTGTAACAAAACGCAGGGTGCTAGTGCTTGTGTAATCCATGCCTGTATTGCACACCGGGTAACGAGCTGTCCAGATTAGCGCAAATTGAGTCTGTTTTGCTTAATAAAGGAAAGAAGAAACTTTATGTAGTGTAGCATTACGTAATACATAATATTACATTATCTTGGTAGAATTAAATTCAAGATTACTCGCATTATCTTGATTTATCAGCTTGCGACACGGACACTAAGCGCCTTGGTGCATGAACTGGCGCACCTGAGTAGGCAGCGGGTGAAAATAGCGGCAAACATGACAACCGACGACATGACACATAAGCAGCTGTTGCCGATGGATCTGGGGCATTCAGCCCAAGAGGTGGTAGAAACATCTGACAGAGTCGGCCGTTCACCGGCCGATTCGCCGCGTATTCGTGCGTCAAGTGACATTGATGCCGTGGTTGCCTGGTTGGAGGAATACCGCGCTAGCCCGAACACTCAGCGGGCCTATCGAAGAGAGGCTGAGCGGTTGCTGCTATGGATAGCCGACATGCAATACCATACGAAGCCACTTAATTTATCGGGGCTACGTCGTGATCAGCTCGATGCATTCGAACAATTTCTCGCTGACCCACAGCCTGCCGGGCGCTGGATAGGGCCGTCGCGTCCGCGCAGCGATAGCCGTTGGCGGCCTTTTCGTGGACCGCTGTCGCCAGCCAGTCGTCGTCAGAGCTTGGTGATTCTGCAGGGCATGTACGCCTGGCTGGTGGAGGCGGGCTGGGTCAGCCACAACCCCTTCCGGCTGATGCGCGACAAGCGCCGTCGGCTGGATAGCAGAAGTGGCCGTGTGGAGCGCTACCTAGAGCGGCCGCTGTGGGATTGGCTATGGCAGTGGCTTAATGCACCGTTGCATGAAGCGGCCACGCCACGACAGCACTTTGAAGCTCAGCGGCGTCGCTGTATTTTTGGTTTTGCCTATCTTCTGGCACCACGTCTTGGCGAAATGGCGGCAGCACGCATGAATGACTTTACGCTAAGGGAAGGCCGCTGGTGGTGGCGCGTAGCTGGGAAAGGCGACAAGCTGGCCACTATTCCGGTGCCACCGGACATGTGTCGATTGCTCGAAGCTTGGCGGGATTACCTGGAGCTGGATGGAATGCCTTCTTCAGATGAGGACACGCCGCTGCTACGCGGGATTGATGGGCAGCGTGCCATCGGCGATAACCAGCTATATCGTGTGATTCGCGATACGTTTTGCCAGGCCGCAGCAGCGCTTGAAGCGGCGCAGGGACAGGGTGCTGCGCGTGAAGTGGCTAGCCTGAAGCGTGCTACACCACACTGGTTGCGTCATACCGCACTGACGCATCAGGCCCAGGCAGGTATCGAGTTGCGCTATCTCGCTGAGACCGCACGTCATGCGCGGCTGGATACTACATCACGTTACCTGCACACCGAAGACGAGCAGTGGCATGAGCAGCAGTCACGGCATGGGCTGGCTTCTATCGTGCAAACGAATAATCGCCTGAACTGATTAGACGCACGCGGTGCGAATCCACTCGAGAGTGGTATCTAAGACGGCTGCGCAGTCGTAAAAACCAGCCTCTATCTCAACATGCCGGTAATCGGTGTTATCGTTTCCTGATGCAAATGCTGACATGCTTTACTGGGGCTTTGTGCGTCACTGTTATGAGTAGGGTTCCGAAGAACAGCTGCGCCAGGCCTTACCCTGTTAATGCTCAGTCCAGCAGCGCTTCAATCTCCTTGACCAGCGCGAGTGGCACCTCTGCTCCATGCTCTAGACTGCGGGCACGTTCGCGATAACGGCGCTGGGAAGGGAGGCGTGCGCCCTGCCCAAGTATCGCTTCGAACAGAAGCTCTGAGCGCTCCATGTGTGCGGTTGACGCCTCTCCGGTCAACCGTGATGGATCAAGTGCAATAATCAGCTCACCATGGTAAGGCAGACCCTGTCGGCCATCATCATGCTGGCTAGACTCGACGCTGAGTAGGTCGCCAATCAGTGGGCCGGCGATTAGCTCAATCATGATCGCCAGCGCCGACCCTTTGTGTTCGCCAAAGGTGGTCATGGCGCCACGATCAAGCACTTCAGCGGGATCACTGCAGGGGACGCCGTGACGATCAACGCCCCAGGCTTTGGGAATCATCCTTCCCTCCCGCCGATAAAGCTCAATGTCACCTCGTGCGATGGTGCTGGTGGCAAAGTCAAAGATGAACGGAGCGTCGCTGGGATATGGCCAGCCGAATGCAATGGGATTGGTCCCCAGTAATGGCTGCCTGCCACCATTGGGCGCCACATAAGCCTGGGTAGGATTGCAGGCAATCGCCACCAACCCCTGTTCGGTAAGCCTCTCGAGCTCGACCCACAGGGCTGTGGAATGTACGCAATGGTTAATCGCCAGCAGGGCGATTCCCGTATCTCGCGCCTTGGTTACCAGATGCGGCAAGCCACGCTCGAAAGCGCAGGGGGAAAACCCCCCCTTGGCATCGACGCGCACCACACCGGGGGCCACATCTGCTACCTCGGGGATCGCGTTGGGAACCGCACCCCCCTTCGTGACGGTATCGATGATGCCCAGCAGCCGATAGATGCCGTGCGAATGGCTCGCATCCAGCTGTGCGGCCACGAGAGTCCTACTGAGGGCGCTGGCCTGCTCCTCGGTAAATTTATGATGCGTCAGGACCCGATGACACAGTGCCATCAATGCATCCCGATCAAGACGGAGAGTCGCCTCTTGGCGCGCTTCAAGATCCTTCATGAATACATACTCCGTAAAACTCAACGCTGGTCACCATGACGGACCGCTCAATTGCTCAGGTAGCCACATTGCCAATGCGGGGAAGGTAAGCACCAGGGCCAGCACCACCAGCTGCACCAGAATGAAAGGAACAACGCCGGCATACATATGCCTGAGGGTTACCTCGGGTGGCGTGATGGCCCTGAGATAAAAAATCGATGGTGCCAATGGCGGAGTTAGGTAGCTTGTCTGCATGACTACCAGGAATGCCACACAGAACCAGATCTCATCGAAGCCCAAGGCACGTACAATAGGCATGGCCACTGGAATGATGATCAGTACTACCGAAATCATGTCCAGCACAAAACCGGCCAAAAAGGCGATCAGCAGAATCATGCCGATAACCATCCAGGGGCTCATGCCAGTGTCCATCAACAGCGACTGAACCGTCGCCATGCCGCCAGCAGCGAAAAAGACACCAGCAAACATGTTGCCACCCAGCACGATCAACAAGATCATCGCCGAGATATTCAGAGTACGCAGCGCGGAATTCCATAGCACATTGCGATTCAGGGTACGGTAGGCCAAGGCCAGTAGAACCGCCCCTAGCGCGCCGCAGGCCGCCGCCTCCGTGGGCGTCGCGATACCCAGCAAAATGGTACCAAGCACCGTCATGATCAGAGCCAGTGTAGGCAGCAGCGCCCACAGAGTGACGCGGACCTTCTCTCCCCAGCTTGTGCCGTCATCCTCGTCCACCGGCATTCGCGGTGCCATTTCCGGCTTCAGATAGGATACCAGGACAATGTAGAGCAGAAACAGGACGGCCATCAGGAAGCCGGGCGCCATCAGGCCGCTGAACAGTGACCCCACTGACACGCTCGCCACCGGCCCCAATACGACCACCGTGATCGAAGGAGGAATGGCCGTGCCCAGTGAGCCACTCGCGCAGATGGTGCCAGACATCAGGGATTTGCTGTAGTTATGCTTGAGCATGACCGGAATGGCCAGCAGGCCGATTACCGCCTCAGTGGCACCCACCACGCCGCTGGCCGCTGCGAACAGGGTCCCCATGACAACCGCGCCCACCCCAAGACCACCGGGTAACCTCCGCGTCCAAAAATGAATCGCTGTAAACAGCCGCTCGGCGATGCCTGAACGCTCAAGCATCGCCCCCATGAAGATGAATAAAGGCACTGCAGCAAGAATCGAGTTGGAGGCGGTGTCTTCGATTTTTGTCAGTAACTGGTAGGCGGCCGCATCACCGAACAGGAGGATGCCAAATAGCGTTGCCACCAGTATCATGGAAAAGGCGATCGGAAAGCCGGTAATGATCAGTCCAATAAGCGCTGGAAACATGGCCAGCGATAGAAAATCGCTCATGCAGAGCCCTCCTTGACGGATGGCTTATCTCGCAGCGTAGCCACCGCCTTCATGATTTCCGCGACTACCTGGAGGAGAAGTAATAGAAAGCCAAGCCACCAGCTAAGGAATACCGGCCATACTACAGGGTTCCAAGCTGAGCGGCCTGAGCGTTCACCGCTTTCGAGAGCGCCCATAGCGTACTTGCCAAGTTCCCACACCAGCCAGGCCAATACGGGGAGAAACACCATATATCCCACTAGGCGCACCGCGGCATTGGTTCGATCTGACCATCTCAGGCTAAACAGGTCTACGCTTACATGCTGGCCTTGGCGCAAGGCATTGGACATGCCCAGCATGAAAATTGTACCCATGACCATATAGCTGATCTCGAAAGCCCAAAGTGTCGGCCTGCCAAGCACATAGCGGCTAAACACTTCGTAGACTAGGGCCCCAATCAGGGGAAAGGTCAGCATCGCGCCTATCCCACCAGCCCAGCGAGTCAACCGCTCAATTGTATGAATCAGTCTCATTTCAGCTTTCCCATATGGGATAATCGGTATGCACGCAACATCTTGGCACAGGCGTCAAGAAAGTGAGGCCGACTGCCTCCCTCTCTTGACGCTGTACTGGTTTGGAGTTGCTAGTCGTTACTCACGGCCCATTGAGCCAATCGGCAAGCGGTACTGCTGCCAAGTCGTCATAGAATCCTTGAAGTCGCGCTGGGACTCCAGCACGCGGGCGAACCACTCGTTATCTTCAGCGTGCTCGTTTTCCCACTTCCGGGTTTCTGCATAGATCTCTTCGATAAACGCAGGGTCCAGCTGGACGATTTCGTTGGGGCCTGCGAGGAGTTCCTTATAGGCCTCCAAGTCGGCGTAGGAGCTGGCTAGCCAGGAATCGAACACGCTGAGCTTGCCGGCAAGGCGCATCAGCTCCTGCTGCTCGGCATCCAGCTCATCCCAAGTGTCCTGATTGACCTGACACTCTAGGAAGCCCCCCGACTGGTGCACGCCGGGTAGCACGACATACTGCGCCACGTCCTGGAAGCCGGTCGGCTTATTCATCTC
The DNA here is from genome assembly GCF_052095765.1 of Halomonas sp. Classification (GTDB taxonomy): domain Bacteria; phylum Pseudomonadota; class Gammaproteobacteria; order Pseudomonadales; family Halomonadaceae; genus Halomonas. The sequence continues at coordinate 17,042 of NZ_JBQDJZ010000010.1, read as the reverse complement.
GGGGCTGCCCCACTCGGCGGCATCGATTACGCCGCGATCCAGGGCGTTGTAGATTTCGCTACCGGCCATGACCACGGTGGACGCTCCAAGGTTCGAGGCGATTTCGGCCCATGCGCCCGACGTCCGTAGTCGCAGTCCCTGGAAGTCTTCCAGCGTCTTGACCTTCTTGTTCGAGTGCAGGAAGAGCTCGGTGCCCAGGATCGAGCACGGGAATGCTACGACATCGAAGACATCGCGCCGGAACTCCTCGTAGAGCTCGGCGCCGCCGCCCTCATACATCCACATCATGAACTCTTCTGGTGTCAAGCCACTGGAGTGACCGGCCAGCAGCGCGGCAGTAGGATCGGTACCATAGTCATAGTTGATATAGTTATGACTCACATCGGCAATGCCCGCCTTGACGGTGTTGGTAACGCGGAGGGCACCGCCCAGGGTTCCCCCGGGAAAGACCTCGACTTCGATTTCGCCGGCGGTCAGCTGGTTAACGTAGTTGGCGAAGGTCTGAGCGTCACGCTCCAACCAAGGCCCACCACCCCACGGAGTGGCCATCTTCCACTCTTTATCGGCTGCGCTTACACCCGTGGTAGCGGCCGCCAAAACGCTCAATAGGGTAATGCGGGCAACCAGTCGTTTCCTGTTATTCATGATTGTTCTCTCAAAATTTTATTGTGTATGAGTCGGGCATCAAAAAGAAAAAAGTCGCATCACAGAAAGACTTGAGGCCACCATCATATAAAGCTGCTTGAATCTTTCAGCGCCCTGAATCATGATTGCATATACGCAAGATCAAGTCAAAAAAAGAAAAGCTTAATAATATCAAGTGCTTATTTTAGTTTTTAATAGTGTCTTCAAACAAAAGTGAGGTCGCCATGAGCAACACTGCGAAAACTCTTCTGCGCCCCCTTGAACGGCATCGAAAACCTGGTCCAATCGGTAAAAGCCTGAAGGCTCTTCGGCTTTCCAAAGAGCTAACCATCGCGCAGGTGGCCGCAGCATCAGGCACCTCGGCAGCCAGCATCTCGCGCATCGAAAATGGCCGTCTTTCCCCTACCTATGACGTCATCGTCGGATTGGCCTCGGCCCTGGAGGTAGAAGTCAGTGAGCTGTTCTACTATTACGAACGCAGGTCTCCTAGCGGCTGGCGTACGCTAACCCGCGCAGGGGATGGCCATGTAGTTGAAACTCCCAACTATCGGTTTGAACTGCTCTGCAGCGACATGCTTAGCAAGGACTTTCTGATATTTTTCACGACGGTACTGAATACCAATATCGAAGAGTTCGGCGAGCTACAGAAACACGTAGGACAGGAGCAGCTTGTCGTACAGGAGGGGGAGGTGGAGGTCTGGACCGAGCACTATGAGCCTGTTCGGCTCCAAGTCGGCGACAGCCTGGCGCTGGATAGTCAGATGGGACATGCGGTGATCTCGAAAAGCCCTGAACCGGCCAAGATCCTATGGGTCAGCAGCGTTTGAGTGGGTTTGCATCAGAGATCCCGTAATAGTTTGTCATGTCCACCTATGCAACGGTGACATGGTTGACGTTAATAAAACCTGTTTTTTCAATCACACGGAGCGATGCGTTGTGCACGCTCGGGCACTTGGCCAGTATAATGGGGAGAAATTTCCATGGAGTCTAAAGATGACCGCGACTAGTGCCGAAGCCGCCCAACAGGAACTGCTGGAAGAGTTCGAGCTGTTTGATAACTGGATGGACCGCTATCAGTACATCATCGATCTGGGCAAACAGCTGCCGCCGTTGCCCGAGGAATATCAGACCGACGAGTATCGTATCCAAGGTTGCCAGTCCAATGTCTGGATGCGCCATCGCCGCGAAGGCGAGCAGCTGCATTTTGATGCGATGTCTGACGCGGCCATCGTGTCAGGGCTGATCGCCGTGTTGATGCGTATCTACAGCGATCGAACCCCGCAGGATATCTGCAATACCCCGCCACACTTCCTGCAAGACCTTGGGCTCGACAAACACCTGTCACCGACCCGCAGCAATGGCCTTAATGCCATGCTGCAAAAAATCTACCGGGTCGCTGAGCAAGAGTCAGTAAGCTAGCCCTGGTATGTCCGGCCATTGATCCAGGTGGCATGCACCGCGCGCTCGTCGCCCAGCATCATTAGTGCAAACAGCCGCTCGACTAAACTGCCGGAGCGAGCGGTGCGCCGTTTCAGCAGTGGCGTGGCGGCGGGGTCCAGCACTACCAGATCCGCCTCGCTGCCAGGCGCAAAATGACCGATAGCGTCCTGCAGGTGCAGGGCGCGGGCGTTCCCCAGTGTCAGTTGATAAAACCCCTGCCATGCAGTGAGCGGCTGCCCCAGGAGTTGACCCACCTGGTAAGCGGCTTTCAGGCTGCCTAGCCCGGAAAGCTCAGTGCCCGCGCCTATGTCACTGGCCAGACTGATATTTAGCCCCGCCTCGCGGCAGGCCAGACGGTCGAACAGCCCACTACCCAGAAACAGGTTGGAGCTGGGGCAGAACGCGATATTTGATCCGCGTTCAGCCAGCCGGTGGCGCATGTCCTGATCTAGATGGATGCCGTGAGCGAAGGTGCTGCGCGGGCCGACCAGGTTAAAGTGTTCATACACCGCCAGATAGTCCTGGCAATCCGGAAACAGCTCGGCGACCCAAGCGATCTCGCCAGGGTTCTCTGACAGATGCGTTTGTAAATATAGGTCCGGTGCATTGCGCAACACACCGCCGGTGGCATCGAGCTGTTCACGGCTGGACGTCGGCGCAAAGCGCGGCGTCAGGCTGTAGCTGAGCCGATCGCGGCCGTGCCAGTCGGCAATCAGCCGTTCACTATCGTCAATCCCACCGCCAGGTGGGTCGAGCAGCGCCTCGGGGGCGTGGCGATCCATCAGCACTTTCCCGGCCAGCATGCGCATTCCACGGCGCTGGGATGCTGAGAAGAAGGCATCCACTGAGTTGGGGTGCGAGGTGCAGAAGACCTGAGCGGTAGTGGTGCCGGCCTCGATCAGCTGATCGAGAAACGCCTCGGCCACGGCATCGGCGTGAGCGCGCTGGGTAAAACGGCACTCCTCGGGGAAGGTGTATTCGTTAAGCCAGTCCAGCAGCTGACGGCCATAGGAGGCCATGATGTCGAGCTGGGCGTAGTGCACATGTGGATCGATAAAGCCGGGCATCAGCAGTTTACCGCGATAGTCGATGTGCTTGGCGTCTGCCGGCGCACGACTCGTCAGTTGTTCATGATGCCCGACGGCACTGATGCGGCCATTTTCAATCAACAGTGCACCATCAGGATAATGGCTAAGACTGTCGGGCGCCGGGGTATCGCCTTCGCCGGGATCGTCATTGAAGCTAAGCACTTCGCCGCGCAGCAGGTAGCGAGAGTTATCCGTCATGCTTGACTCCATAGGCAGGTGATTCGTGAGAAGACGGTGTAAATACTGGTGCCTTATTGAGCAGGCCGCGTAGCAGCGCCGGGTCGAGCCCGCGCCGACTGGCGGTGGGTAGCTGTGTTGCCAGTGAGGTTTTCAACGTCAGAAGCTCAGCGGCTACCGCCAGGGCTATTTCGTAAGGCCGCTTGCCAATGGCGCCGGGAACGCCAATCGGGCAGCGAACCTCGGCTAACCGTTCGTCGCTGTGTCCGGCGTTTCTCAGCCGACTGCGAAAGCTGGCCCACTTGGAATCTGAGCCAATCACGCCCAGTGAGGCAAGATCCTCGCGGCCCAGCAGCGCATCGAGCAGGGCGCGATCCAGAGCATGGTCATGGGTCATGATCAATACATGAGAGCTCGGTGCCAACGTTGCGACAGTCTGTTTAATACCTTCCTCGTCGGGTGTATAGCTGTGACGAGACTGTCGATCGACGGCGGATGTGTCCGGAAAGCCATCGCGGCGGCTGTCGAACCAGTCGACACGCCATGGCAGGGGGGCGAGCACCTGGGCCAGAGCGCGTCCCACGTGGCCGGCACCGAACAGTGCTACCTGCATCTCTGCCGCGGGAAACAGCTCGATCAGCACCTGCACGTGGCCACCGCAGCATTGTCCAGAACGCCCGCCTAGCGGGAAGTCTTCCAGCCGAAGTCCGACCTGCCCCTCGGTAAGCCAGCGCTGGGCCGCCTCGATGACCTGCTCTTCGAAGTGGCCGCCGCCCAGTGTGTCCATGCTGTCATCGGGAGTGATCACCATACGCGTACCAGGCTCGCGGGGTGTCGAGCCCGCTGCTGCGACCACAGTGGCCAGCGCGTGGGGATGTGCCTCGCGCTGCAGTTGATGAAGCGCGGTATGCCAGGTTTGTGTTGTCATGAGTCGGTCTCCCCTACAGAAAACGCCTCTTTCTTTGGTGCGTGTTTTTTTATCGCTTCGATTGCCATCAGCATGCGCTCGGGCGTTGCCGGAGTATTGAGTGGCGGACATACTCGGTAGTCGGTAAGGCTTGATAAGGCATCACGCAGCGCCGACCACACGGAAATACCCAGCATGAAAGGTGGCTCACCCACGGCCTTGGAGCGATAGATGCTGGCCTGGGAGTTAGGGTGACCTTCCAGCAGTTTGACGTTAAAAACCGGCGGTAAGTCTCCGAAGGCGGGAATCTTGTAGGTCGACGGGCCATCGGAAGTCAGCCGCCCGGTGTCGTTCCAGGTGAGCTCTTCGCTGGTCAGCCAGCCCATGCCCTGAATGAAGGCGCCCTCGACTTGGCCGGTATCGATGGCAGGATTCAGCGAATCACCGACGTCGTGAAGGATGTCGGCGCGGCTCAGCCGGTATTCACCGGATAGAGTGTCGACTTCAACTTCTGAGACCGCAGCGCCATGGCCGAAGTAATAGAAGGGCCGCCCCTTGCCAATGCTGCGATCGTAGTGAATCAGCGGCGTGGCATAAAACCCTTTCTCGGACAACGAAACTCTACCCATGTAGGCCGCCTGGATCAGCTCGCCCCAGGCAATGCGCTGTTCGCTTTCACCGATGCCGGCAATCAGGTAGCCGTTTTCAAGCCGCATGGCTTCCCGGTCAAGTCCGCCATTTACCTGATCGAAGTGGTCGGCAGCGAAGTCGAACAGCCGCTCGCGTAGCTTGCTGGCCGCATCTCGTGCTGCCTGGCCGTTGAGGTCAGCACCGCTGGAGGCGGCAGTGGGCGAGGTGTTGGGCACCTTATCGGTGCGGGTGGCGCTGATGCGTACCTCGGTCATTTCCAGCCCCAGCTCGCGTGCGACTACCTGGCAGATCTTCGTGTGCAGCCCCTGACCCATTTCGGTGCCGCCGTGATTGATCATCACGCTACCGTCGGTGTAGACGAGTAGCAGGGCACCGGCCTGGTTGAGGTGTTGCAGGGTAAAGGAGATGCCGAATTTAACTGGCGTCAGCGCCAGTCCCTTTTTGACGATCGGGCTTTGAGCGTTGAATTCGCTGATGGCCTCGCGGCGTGCCCAATAATCGCTGCTGGATTCAAGCTGGCTGACGATGTCAGACAGAAGCGCCAGCTGCTCTACACGTTGCCCATAGTGGGTCATGTCGCGGCCCTGGCGATAGAGATTGCGCTTGCGGATGGTCAACGGGTCCTCGCCCAAGTGGCGAGCGATGTCGTCCATGGCCTGTTCGATGATCATCATGCCCTGGGGGCCACCGAAACCGCGAAACGCTGTATTGGAGGCCTTGTGGGTGCGCGCCCGATGTCCGGTGACTCTGGCGGAGCCCAGCGAGTAGGCGTTATCCGAGTGAAACATGGCGCGATCGACAATCGCGTCAGACAGGTCCGGCGAATGTCCGCAGTCACCCACCACGGTAATCTCGCCGCCCAGCAGCACGCCCTGGTCATCTACGCCGAGACGATAGCGGTTATGGAACGGATGGCGCTTACCGGTGGCGTGCATGTCCTCGCGGCGTGGCAGACGTAGCTTGGCCGCTCGCCCAGTGCGCCGGGCGATGATCGCCGCGATACAGGCCCAGGGCGACGCCTGGGTTTCCTTGCCGCCAAAGCCGCCGCCCATGCGCCGGTTCTCTACGGTGACCGCATGAAACGAGGTGCCCAAGACCTCGGCGACCAGCTTTTGGGTCTCGCTGGGATGTTGGTTAGAGGTGTAGACAATTACACCATCATCTTCACTGGGCACGACCAGGCAGGCTTGGCCTTCGAGATAGAAATGCTCCTGGCCACCGACAAACTGCTCGCCCTCGAACACGTGGGCCGCCTGGTCTAGGGCCTGCTGCCAGTCGCCGCGCTCCTGAACATGGGTGGGGCGCACCAGATCGCCGCGTTCAACAGCGCCCAGCGGGTCGAAGCTGGGCATGCTTGCACAGATATCGATATCGGCCAATTGGACCGCACGGCGTGCCGCTTTTTCGCTTTCAGCTGCGACAGCAAACAGACACTGCCCGACATAGCTGACTTCAGCGTCGACAAAGATCGGGTCGCCAGCATATACCGGCCCGATATCGGTATGACCAGGCACTTCGTTAACGGTGATGACATCGATTACGCCCGGTGCGGTGCGGACCTTGTCGAGGTCTAGGCGATTAAGATGGCCGTGGGCCACCGTCGACAGACCAACGGCGACATGCAGTAGGTTTGCCGGTGCAGGTAGGTCATCAATGTAGTCCGCACGGCCGGTGACATGTTTGATGGCGCTTTCGTGAGCATGAGAATGGTTGGCAGCGCTCTTCTTATCATGAGCAAGGCCAGAGGACGGATCAAGCTTAGTGAGCGTACGCATCGAGGGTCACCTTGATCTTTGAGTTCTTGATCGCTGAGTTGTTGTTGTCAGTCGCCTGAGAGGCCTGGCTGTCTGCCTCAATCATCAGGCGCAGCCGTTCAAGCAGGTTGCTGGCGGCAGTGCTGCGGTACTCGGCGCTGCCACGCACATCGCTCATTGGCGTGAGCTCTTCGCCTAGCGTTTGGCGGGCGGCAGCAAAGGCGGCACTGTCAGGTGCGCGGCCTTCAAGTGAGGCCTCGGTCGCAGTGGCACGCAGTGGAATGGCTGCCATGCCGCCAAAGGCTAGGCGCACATCGCGCAGTACGCCGTTATCTAGGCGCCAGGTGAAGGCGGCGAGCACCGCCGAGATGTCATCCTCCCGGCGTTTGGACAGCTTCCATACCTTGAGGTTGTGGTCGGCAGCGGGGCGCGGCACGAAGATCGCGGCGATGAATTCGTTCTCGGCCAGTGCAGTCTTGCGGTAATCGAGGAAAAAGTCCTCAAGCGCCAGTTCGCGTGCGCCATCGGGACCGTCTAGACGCAGGTGGGCCTTCAGCGCCAGTAGTACTGGCGGGCCATCGCCAATAGGCGAGGCGTTGGCGATATTGCCACCCAAGGTGCCGTGGTTACGAATCTGTGACGAGGCGAAACGGTGCAGCAGATGCTCGAAGGCTGGAAAGTGCTCGGCAAACAGTGGCGACAGCTCAGACAATGTGACCGCCGCTCCGATCCACCAGCCATCGGCGGTTTCATCGATGGTTCTGAGTTCGGCGACCTGATGTACATCGATGATGTCGTCCAGTGTCTCTAGGCGCTGGGTCGTCTCCAACCATAAATCAGTACCACCGGCGACCAGTTTAGCCTTGGGCCGCTGGCGCTTCAGCTCACGCAGTGTGGCAATGTCTTGCGGCATGGCATAGCTTTGCGGTGCGACATAGACATCAGAGCGCAAGCCGGCAAGATTACCAGCAAGCTCAGTATCATCGGCCCAGGCCAGTTGGAAGTCTGGATAGTTACCCATCGCCAGCGCGGCATCACGGATCGGGCGATAGCCGGTGCAGCGGCACAGGTTGCCGCCCAGCACTTCCTCCAGTCGCTGCTGGGTGAGCGGGGCGGGCGCTCGGCGCTGCTGCTCATACAGGGTAAATAGCGACATCACGATGCCCGGTGTGCAAAAGCCGCACTGGCTGCCATGGTGGTCGACCATGGCAGCCTGGGCCGGGTGTAGTTGCGAAGGCAGTGGGGAAGAGTGTGACTGGGCTGAGTGCGGATTTTCACTGCGTGCCAGTCCTTCTACAGTCACCAAATGGCAGCCGGCCACCTGATGCGCGGGCAGGATGCAAGCGTTGGCACTGCGATACTCAAGCTCACCCTGAGCATCCAGCTCGCCGATGGCCACCGTACAGGCGCCGCAGTCACCGGAAGCGCAACCTTCCTTGGTGCCGTTTTTTCCGAGGTGGGTCCGTAACAGCTCAAGCAGACTGGTCTCAGCGGGCACATCGGCACACTGCTGTCGCCTGCCATTCAGGTAGAAGTCGATCATGGCCGTCTCCGTGTTGTCGTTGTGTTTGTTGGCCGGGGAAGTGCGTTACCTGTGATTCTTGACCATGTGGTCAGTTTTCGCAAGTCTAGCCGTCACTTTTTTATCGCCAATCCACTGCTATCTATTTTCAAGCGGGTCCAAGTGGCCTGTGTGAAGCAAAGTCCCAAATAGAAAACGGGATAATACCGGGGCAAGGAAGGTAGCTGAATTGCCTGAACACGGGCACTCAGGCAAAATTTCTGCCTGATATAACAGTCTCCAAGCGAGGGTTCATGGACAAGGCAAGGCGACATAGCGTGCAGGATGAGCAACAAAGCGAGTTAGATAGTGGGCGCAGCGTTGAGCAAGAAAGCGGCGGCGTCATCCGTCAGCGCAATGAGCGCGCCATCCTGGCGGCAGCAGAGCGGATATTTGCGCAGCATGGCTATCGCGGTACCAGCCTGCAGCAAATCGCCGAGCAAGCGGGCATGCCCAAGTCCAATCTACTGTATTACGTCGGCAGCAAGCGCAAGCTCTATGTGCGTCTACTGGAGCGTACCATGACGCGCTGGAACGTCATGCTTGACAACATCTCGGCCGATGATGATCCCGCCGAGGTGCTGTCGGCCTTTATCCGCTCCAAGATGCAGATTTCACGCCAGCACCCTGAAAGCTCACGACTGTTTGCCAGTGAGATTCTGGGCGGTGCGCCTTTTCTCCAGGAATATCTGCGCGGCGAACTGCGTGATTGGGTGTTGAGCCGTTCGGCGGTGTTCAAGATATGGGCCGACCGCGGCCTGATGGACCCGGTCGACCCGGTGTGGCTGATCTTTCTGATCTGGTCATCGACCCAGCACTACGCAGACTTCGAAGCCCAAGTGTTGGGCATCACCGGCCGCGACGCGCTAAGCGATGATGACCTGGAAGACATTACCCGATTTTTGACCCGGATGGTGCTCAAAGGCTGCGGCGTGAAGACTGTCGAGCCGAGCCAATGAGCGTTTTAGACAGAGCTTAAGTCGTTGCCAGCATCACCACACAGAGTGCCGCAGTAACCCACATCGCCGGTTTGATCTCCGATATTCTGCCGGTCAGGGTTTTGATCAGCACAAAGGTCATGAAGCCGAAGGCGATTCCAAGAGTGATCGAATAAGTCAGTGGCATCAGGATGATGGCCAGGAACGCCGGGAAGGCCTGGTCAAAGTGGGTCCAGTCGATCTTGCTTATTGGTGCCATCATGAACAGCCCAACCATGACCAGCGCAGGCGCTGTGGCTATACTCGGTACCAGCGACAACAGCGGTGACAGAAACAGGAACGGCAAGAAAAGCAGCGCGATGACCACTGCTACTAACCCCGTACGGCCGCCCTGAGCCACCCCGGCACCGGATTCGATGAACGTCTGCGCGGCGCTGGTGCCCAGAGGTGCTGCAATCATCGAGGCAAAAGCATCGACTGTCATCGAGCGTTTGAGGTTACGCGGATTGCCGTTCTTGTCCTTGAGGCTATCGCCCGCCGACTCGGACAGCGCCATGAAGCACGACAGCGCATCGAAAAAGTTGGTGAACAACATGACGAAGATAAACGGCAGATAAGCTACCTTGAGCGCACCAAGGATATCGACTTTCATCACTGCCCCAAAGTCGGGCCAGGCGGCCAGGCCGCTCCAGGAGACGACGACTTCATCGCCCCATAGGTGACCCATAGGCGCGGCCAGCAGGGTGGTCAGCGCAATACCCATGATAAGAGCGCCGTTGAAGCGCTGAATCACGAAAATGGCTGTGGCAATCAAGCCAATGAAAAAAGTGACCAGTTGGGCGTCGATGGTGCCCAGTGACACCAGGGTGGCATTACTACCAACGATGAAACCAGCATTTTGCAGCCCGATAAAGGTGATGAACAGTCCTATACCACAGGTAATGGCATAGCGCAGCGAGGCAGGGATGGCGTCGATGATGGCTTCGCGGACGTTAAACATGGCAAGTACTGCAAACATCACCCCCGACCAGAATACGCAGCCCAGCGCCACTTCCCAGGACAGGCCGGCACCCAATACCAGGGTATAGGTAAACAGTGCATTCATGCCCATGCCCGGTGCCACCAAAATGGGGTTGCGGGCATAAAGCCCCATGGCCAGGCTGCTTAAAAAGCTGATCAGCACGGTGGCTGACAGTGCAGAGGTAAAAGGGATACCAGCGTCAGAGAGCACTGCTGGGTTGACTACGATGATATACATACCGGCCAGGAAGGTAGCAACGCCTGCCAGCAGTTCGGTTCTCAATGTGGAGCCGCGTCGGGTAACACCAAACCAGCGGTCAAGAAAGTGCTGATTCTGTGGGTTTGACGCAGTCGCGTGCGAACGCCCTTCGGGATGTGTCGTTGTCTGTTGCATGCCATTTAACCCTGTTGTTGTTGTGGGGTGTTGTCATGGGAAATTCGAACCGCCATATCTTGACCGCTTGGTCAGGATGTCCGGCTAAGCGTAGAATCACTGGTGCGAGATAGCAAGAACCGGGATGGAAAGAATCCATACAAGTATCGGGAATGTGGGCAAAGAGACGAAGATGGCTGACGTCGAAAATAACCACTCTGGCAAACGGCAAGCCATCGCGCTGCCTATCGAAGCGCGGATGGCTGATATCCTTGCTGCGCTGGATAGAAGCTCCCGGGCACTGCTGGTGGCCGAGCCAGGTGCAGGAAAAACTACTCGAGTTCCACTGCCGCTGCTTGATGCTGACTGGTGCCAGGGGCAAAAGCTCCTGCTGTTGGAGCCACGTCGCGTCGCCGCCCGCTTGGCCGCAGGCTTCATGGTGGAACAGCTGGGCGAATCGGTCGGTGAGACGGTGGGTTATCGCATGCGCGGTGATACGCGGGTGGGACCGAACACACGGCTGGAGGTCGTCACTCAGGGCGTGCTGACTCGCATGCTGCAGAATGATCCACTACTGGATGGCGTTGCTGGCGTCATTTTCGACGAATTTCATGAGCGCAGCCTGGAAGCTGATCTGGGTTTGGCGCTGGCACTCGATGCTCAGACAGCGCGCGATGACCTGCGCCTGCTGGTAATGTCGGCGACCCTCGATGCGGCCTCGCTTACCGCGGTACTTGGCGAAGACACGCCGGTGATTGACTGCCCTGGTCGTCAATTTCCGGTAGAAACCCGCTACCGCGAGGCGGCGGGGCGTGATCCAGTATCGCATCAGGCTGAGGTGATTGGCGAAGCACTGACGAAAGACAGCGGAGACGTGCTGGTGATTCTGCCTGGTGTCGGCGAGATTCGTCGTCTAAAAAGTGCGTTGGCCAGTCATTTTTCTAAGCTTCCGTCTGCACCTGCTGTTGCCGAATTGCATGGCCGCCAGCCGCTGGCCGAACAACGCAGGGTGCTTAGGCCCGCGAGTGATGGTCAACGCCGAGTCGTGCTGTCTACCGCGGTTGTCGAGTCCAGCATCACTGTGGATGGCATAGGCGTGGTCATTGATGCTGGTCGCGAGCGGCTGGCCGTGTATCAGCCGCGCAGCGGCCTGACTCGGCTTGAAACGCGGCGTATCAATCGTGCCAGTGCCGACCAGCGGCGTGGCCGGGCAGGGCGCCTGGGGACGGGGGTGTGTTATAGGTTGTGGGGCGAGGAGCAGCCGCTGCCGGCAGACCGCGAGCCGGAAATTCTGCAGGCTGACCTGTCATCACTGGCGTTTGAACTGGCCCGCTGGGGCATTACTGATCCTCAAGCACTGCAGTGGATTACCCCACCGCCGACAGGGGCCATGAAGGCGGGCCAAACGCAGCTCGCTCGGCTCGGTTTGCTTGATGAACATGGCCATTTGACGCCGCTGGGCCGCGCCTGTGAGCGTTGGCCGACCTCGCCACGGCTTGCTCTGCTGTTGGCCAACGCTGCTGATGCAGGGCCAGATATCGCCACACTGGCCTGTGGACTGGTGGCGTGGCTGGAAGGTAGAGACGCGGATGGCGAACAAGATCCGGTCGAGGCACTGAAACAGCATTTTCAACGTCCCAATGATTATCGTAGCTGGCGCCGCGATGCCGAGCGCTTGGCGGGATTGATGTCAGCCGGCAAAAGCAACGTGCATCGGGGCCAGGCCAGCCTGGGCCTGGTCAACATACAGCGTGACGCGGCGCATATCGGCCAGCTGCTGGCACTCGCCTGGCCGGAGCGCGTTGCCCAGCAAACGGCCCCTGGCCAGTTCCGCCTGGTGGGCGGGGGCAAGGCGACACTGGACACCCGCAGCCCGTTGGCTCATGCGGCGTTTCTCGTGGCGATTGAGCTCGATGGTGAAGACGGCGGTGGGCGTATCTATCGCGCTACAGAATTGAGCCGGGAGAGTCTGCTTGACTGTTTTCCCGAGGCGTTGGTCTGGCGCGACTCTCTGCAATGGGACGATGAGCAGGGCCGACTGGTGGGTGAACAGCGACAAGGGCTGGGCGCGGTGATGCTGGCGCGTCGCCCATTGCGCGGCAAGCCGCCCGAAGCAGTACGGCGCGCCTTGATCGAAGCCCTTGAGCGTCGTCAGCGACTGCCATTCGATACGGCCGGTGAGCAGCTGCGCGGGCGGGTGGCTTTACTGCGACGTGAGCTTGGTCCGCCGTGGCCGGACTGGTCGGATGCTGCGCTGCTTAATGGGCTCGACAGCTGGCTGGGATCACACTTGGAAGGGTTGCAGAGCATTGATGACATTGCCAAGTTACCGTTGTGGCGTGTATTGCTCGACGGCCTTGATTGGTCGCTGCGCTCGCGACTTGATAGCCTGGCGCCAACCCATCTTCAGGTACCCAGCGGCTCACGGATTCGGCTTGACTACGCGGGCGAAACGCCGGTGTTGGCGGCCAAGCTGCAAGAGCTGTTTGGCTGGCAGGAGGTACCGAAGCTGGCAGAAGGGCGGGTAGCCCCGCTGGTGCACCTGCTGTCACCAGCACGTCGTCCGCTGCAGGTGACTCGAGACCTGGCAAGCTTCTGGGCCAACGGCTACGCCGAGGTACGCAAGGACATGCGCGGGCGCTACCCCAAGCACCCTTGGCCAGAAGATCCGCTTAGCGCCACGGCCACCGCCAGAGCCAAACCGCGGCGCTAGCCCTCTCTACCCGCACAGCCTGGTGCGCCTGATGACTTGCTTGGCGAGGTTCATATCATGCTGGATGCATCATCACCCTACTGCCCCTGCCAAAGTGGGCTGTCTCTCGATGCCTGCTGCGGGCGCTATCATGACGGCGAGCTGGCCCCCACGCCGGAAGCCTTGATGCGCTCACGCTTCAGTGCGTTTGCATTAGGGGTTAATGACTACCTGCTGGTGACTTGGCATCCCGATCAGCGTCCGGCCAGCCTGTTGGATGACGATTCGACTGAGTGGGTGAGACTGGAAATTATCAGTAGTCAGGAAACAGGCGATACCGGTACGGTGCATTTTCGGGCAACCTTTCGGGAGAAAGGTCGCTGGCGAATTCTTCAAGAAGAGTCCAGGTTCATCCGTACACAAGGGCGCTGGCTGTATGTCGATGGCAAGACTGAGATTCTTCAGCTCAAACCGGGGCGAAACGCGGACTGTCCGTGCGGTAGCGGACGCAAGGGCAAGCGCTGCTGTGTGCGATAAATCACCAGGGTGACAAAACGCAAACGGCCAGGCAATAGCCTGGCCGCGTGTGTGACGACAAACACAGCTGCTGGTTTATAGCGTCATGGCCGCCAGCCAGCCAAAAGCGATCAGTGGAATGTTGTAGTGCAGAAAGGTCGGCACCACGCTGTCCCAGATATGGTCATGCTGACCATCGGCATTAAGACCGGCAGTTGGCCCCAAGGTCGAGTCAGATGCCGGTGAGCCCGCATCGCCCAGAGCAGCCGCAGCCCCGACCAGCGCAATGGTGGCCATCGGCGAGAAGTCAAACCCCATCGCCAGCGGAACGTACAACGACGCGATAATCGGAATGGTCGAGAACGACGAGCCGATACCCATGGTAATAAACAGGCCGACCAGCAGCATGACCAGCGCGGCCAGGCCCTTGTTGTCGCCAATCAGGTTGGTTGAGCTGGTGACCAGTGTCTCAACTTCGCCACTGGCCTGCATCACGCTGGCAAAGCCAGCCGCTGCGATCATGATGAAGCCTACCAAGGTCATCATCTGCATGCCTTCAGTGAAGATGTTGTCCTGCTCGTGCCAGCTGAACACACCGCTGACTGACAGCAGCGCAAAGCCGAATAGGCCACCCAGAATCATCGAGCCACTGAACAGCTGCACCGCAACGGTACCGATCAGAGATACCGCAATCATGCCCATTTGCCAGGGCTTGAGCGTCCGTGCAGCCTGAGTCGGCGTCTGATCGCCATGGGCCAGGTCGCGATCTTCATAGTGGCGTTTTCG
>NZ_JBQDJZ010000010.1:0-2484 GCF_052095765.1 Halomonas sp. | reverse complement strand
GATAGCTGAAAAACACCGCAGTAATCAAGCCCAGCGCCATACCGCCGATGGGAACCAGCATCGCCAGTGGCACCATGCCGGCAGTGACATTCAGGCCAAATTCGGCACCGTTCTCATTGATATTGGTCAGCAGGATGTCGTTAAGAAAAATCGAGCCAAACCCGACCGGTAACAACATATAGGGGGCGGTAATACCGAAGGTGATAACACAGGCGACGGCGCGGCGATCAAGCTCAAGGTGGTTCATCAGCTTGAGCAGCGGCGGCACCAACACCGGAATAAAAGCAATGTGCACCGGAATCAGGTTCTGAGAGCTCACCGCAAATGCCAGCAATACACCAAGCAGACTTAAGATGATCAGGCGGCGGTTGGGGTTCCCTTGGTCCAGATGTAACCCAGCAATGGCTCGCTGCGACAACAGCTGGGTAATGCCTGAGCGTGACAGAGCCACCGCAAAGGCGCCGAGTACTGCGTAGGAGATGGCAACCGTGGCGCCATTGCCCAGGCCGTTTTCAAACGCATTCATGATCTCGCTGACCGGCATGCCAGCGTAGAGACCACCGACCAGGCTGGCGGCGATCAGCGCAAAGACCACAGAAACCCGAGCAAGACTCAGGGTAACCATCACCAGGATGGCCAGTACGACAGCATTCATTTCAATCAAGCCCCTTACAGCAACAGGATGGTAAGACAAAAAAAGCCGCGTGATCTCCAGCCTGAAGGAAATCACGCGGCCGATAGCGGTGTTGGAACACCGCTGCTTATTCTGCGCCAGTACAACCTGATATGTCGAATGGCAATGTTCAGAAGATAGTGTTCCATCAGTACTTGCTGAAGGAGGAAGGTTTGTTGATATACATCTAGGAGGAACTAGATGCTATTGTCTTCGAGCTGAAAACTATTCTATAACGATGTTGCATTCAGAGTCTGCATTCACCCATGTAGAATAGTTGGAATAGCAAATGCCTTTCGCCAATCGAGGAATGAACAAATGCCGCCAACAGATACCTCTTTCTTAGGCAAGCACAGCCGATGGACTGTGTGGCCTTTGGCATCAGTGAGAGCTGTTATCGCTACCGGGCAAAGCTGAGCCATGAAAATGCGGTGATTGCTGATTGGCAGGTGCCAGAAGGTAGCCATGGCTGCCCAGACGACTCTACTTATCGCCCCAGTTATAAATGGGGAGATTACCGTTAGCAGCCATTGCTCAAGTCCTCATATGGCTTACCTAAGCCAAACAACAGAAATCTTTTTAATTTTTTGTTGGAAATGAGAACCATTAGCGCTAGAGTGTGGCCATTATTAGCTCTATCGCTAGGAGTCATTCATGTTCGAGGTCAAAGGCGCCACCTTTGAAATCAATAGTAAGCAGATTTTAGATCCCATTGACCACAGCTTTCATGAAGGCAAGATTTACGGTCTGATTGGCCACAATGGCTCGGGAAAGTCGACGTTGATTAAGCTAATGGCCCAGCAGCAACCCACCAACCAAGGAGAGATTCTCCTTGACCAGCGCCCACTGAGTGACTGGGGAAGCAGAGAGTTCGCTCGTCAGGTGGCTTACCTGCCCCAGCATTTGCCAAGCGCTGAAAGCCTTACTGGGCGCGAGCTAGTGGCTTTTGGTCGCTACCCTTGGCACGGCCTGTTGGGTCGCCACAATCAGAAAGACAAAGATGCCATTGATCGCGCCATCGCCCTTACCCACACAGAGGCCTTTGCCGACCGCTTAGTCGATACACTCTCCGGCGGCGAGCGTCAGCGGGTATGGCTGGCAATGTTACTCGCCCAGGGAAGCCGTTTCTTGCTGCTCGACGAGCCGCTAGCCGCGTTGGATATTGCTCATCAAATTGAAGTGCTAGCGCTAATTCGTAAGTTGTGCAACGAGTTGGACCTAGGCGTGATTATCGTCCTGCACGATATCAATATGGCCTCGCGCTATTGTGATGAGCTGATGGCCTTGCATAGTGGTCATTTACTAGCCCATGGCACCCCAAATGACATAATGTGTGATAGCACGCTTGAAGCTATTTACGGGCTGCCTATGCAGGTCATCAAGCATCCGAATGCAGAGCACAACATCGCAGTCGCCCAATGATTCGCCGCCTGCGTGTTGGCCGATTAACGCTAGCTTGCTGTAACGCGCCAACCTTCCTTCAGGCAATAACCTCAGACGATATCGTAATACGAGCGCTAGGTAGGTGTAGAACAACTAACCCACGGATATTTTGGATGTCGTCCTGCACTCTTAGCCCAACCGTGAGTTGATGGCGCAGCAAGCACCTGCTCATATACTGCTTCACCGCTATATATGCACTTGAGCACCATTTTCCTAGTGATTGCGCTTAGCACCGACGATAATCCATTAATAAATTGCGCTAATTGTAGTGCTAATTATTATCATTTAGAATCGTTGCGGATAATTCAACCACTAACTCCAGAAAAGAGTAAGGCTAAGAAAATGACTCTGCTGCCTATCAGGCCCTG
>NZ_JBQDJZ010000009.1:0-42978 GCF_052095765.1 Halomonas sp. | reverse complement strand
CTGCGAGTCGGGTTGACCGTGGCATAGGCCGAGGCCGGCGGGCCTTCCAGCGGCAGAGCGTGGTGATCGGTGACCACCACATCGATACCGGCCGTCTTAAGCCTTGCGATACGCGGCTCATCAGAGCTGCCACAGTCCGCGGTGACCACCAGGCTCGGTGCGGGCGCAAGCGCAAGCGTACGCTCCACCAACGGCAGGCTGATACCGTAGCCGTCATTGATGCGATGGCCGATCAGGCTGTGCAGACGGCTTTCCGGCACGCCGAACAGCTCATTTAGGGTACGCCGAATCACTACATGGGAAGTAATACCGTCAACATCGTAGTCGGTCAGAATGCCGATCGATTCGCCATCGACCACTGCTCGAGCGATGCGTTCGGCGGCGCGCCGAGCATCGCGGAGTTTTTCAGGGTGCACCAGATGGCGCAGGCTCGGTGAGACCAGCGGAGCCAGCTCGCCGTCGTAGCCCTCCAGACGACCAGCCAGCACCCGCGCCTGAAGTGGTGTCAGCCCTTCTGCCAGGGCGCGGGCTTCTATTCCGGCATCCCGGGAACGCGGCTCTAACCGGGGCGTCAGTGCATCAGGGCGCTCAGCCACAGGCACGCTTTCTGGCACACTTACCGACGCAAGATGTTCCACCCTTCTCCCCTACTTTCTTTCCTACCTTCCTACGTTATAGCGACGCTGCTCGACAACCGTTAGCGACGCTGCTCGGCCACAAACTGCTGCACAGCGGCAAGCTCGGCGGGCAGCACAGTGTAGCGCTCTTCACGCTCCAGCAGATCTTCCATGTGTGGCGGCAACGGCACGCCGGGGAAGCCGGCCTTAACCACCGCTTCGGCAAACTTTGCTGGGTGCGCAGTGGCCAGTGTCACCATCGGTACAGTGTTGTTACCGCGCTGCTCTTGAGCGGCGCGATAGCCGGTGGCGGTATGCGGGTCCAGGATTTCCTGGGTGTGAGAGTGTGCCTCACGGATGGTTTCCAGAATGGTGCTGTCATCCACGCTGTGGCTGGCGAACATCTCACGCAGCTTGGCCAGGGGCGCATCGGCCAGAGCTGCTGGCTCCTGCTGGAAGCGCTCCAATAATGCATCCACGGCCTTGCCATCGCGGTCATAGGCTTCAAACAACAAGCGCTCGAAGTTGGACGACACCACGATATCCATGGATGGCGCCAGAGTGGCGATCAGCTCCTGCTTGGAGAAGTCGTTGCCTGCCAACGTGCGGTGCAGGATATCGTTGGCGTTGGTGGCAATCACGAAACGCTCCACTGGCAGTCCCATGCGGAAAGCCATGAACCCGGCAAAGACGTTGCCGAAGTTGGCCGACGGCACGCAGAAGCTGACCTTGCGGTGCGGTGCGCCCAGCGCCACAGCCGAGGCGACGTAGTAGACAATCTGGGCCATGATGCGCGCCCAGTTGATCGAGTTCACCGCCACCAGCCGCGTGCCGTTGAGGAAGTCCTGGTTAGCAAAGCTGGCCTTGACCATGGCTTGGGCGTCGTCGAAGTTGCCCTCGATAGCGACGTTGAAGACGTTATCCGCCAACACTGTCGTCATCTGGCGGCGCTGCACTTCTGAAACGCGGTTATGCGGGTGCAGAATGAAGATGTCGAGGTTGTCGCAGTGACGGCAACCTTCGATGGCCGCCGAGCCGGTATCGCCGGAAGTGGCGCCCATGATCACCGCACGTTCGCCGCGCTTGCTGAGGAAGTGATCAAGAATCCGCCCCAGCAGCTGCAGGGCGATGTCCTTGAAGGCCAGTGTCGGGCCGTGAAATAGCTCAAGCAGGAAGTGGTTGCTGTCGAGCTGGTTCAGCGGCACCACCGCTTCGTGGCTGAAGGTGGCGTAGGCGTCAGTCACCAGATCACGAAAGGTCTCATCGTCAATTTCACCGCCCACATAGGGCTGCATGACTCGAAAGGCAATCTCGGCATAGGACAGCCCAGCCATTCCGGCCAGGTCGTCGGCGGACAGCTGCGGCACGCTTTCCGGCACATAGAGGCCCCCGTCGCTGGCCATGCCGGTAAGCACGACTTCCTCAAAGCTCAACGCGGGCGCCTTCCCGCGGGTGCTGATATAACGCATGTTTTATTCCTGCTCGTCCAGAGACTCGACGCGAATACGGGTCACATCACCGGCAATATCGACCATGGCCTCGATGCGGCGGATCGCTTCATTCATGTTCTTTTCGCGGGTGCGGTGGGTCATCAGGATGATTGGCACCAGCTCACCTTCAGTGGACTCTTTCTGGATCAGCGCCTCAATCGAGATGCCCTCTTCAGCCAGTATCGTCGCCACCCTGGCCAGTACACCGGGCCGGTCAACGGCCAGCAGCCGCAGATAGTAAGCGGTGGTGATGTCTTCCATGCTCAGAATCACCGGCTGATCGGTGTCTTCCCCCACGCCGCTGAATGCCAGATAGGGCACCCGGTAGTGATGATCGGTGTTGATATTGCGGGCCACATCCAACAGATCCGCCACGATTGCCGACGCGGTAGGTTCAGCACCAGCGCCTGCGCCATAATACAGCGTGGGGCCAACTGCATCGCCCATCACGGCAATCGCGTTTTTGACACCGTGCACGTTGGCCAGCAGCCGCTGCTTGGGAATCAGCGTGGGGTGAACGCGCAGCTCAAGCCCATCCTCTGTGCGCTTGGAAATCCCCAGGTGCTTGATGATGTAGCCCAGGTTATCGGCCTGCTCCACGTCATCGGCGGTGATCCTGGAAATGCCTTCGGTATACGCCTTATCAAACTGCAACGGCACACCGAAGGCGATCGAGGCCAGAATGGTCAGCTTGTGCGCGGCGTCGATGCCTTCGACATCGAACGTCGGATCTGCTTCGGCATAGCCCAGTGCCTGGGCCTCGGCCAGCACGTCCTCGAAGGCGCGCCCTTCATCACGCATATGGGTCAGGATGAAATTACCGGTGCCGTTGATGATGCCCGCCAGCCACTCAATACGGTTAGCACCCAGGCCCTCACGCAGCGCTTTGATGATGGGAATACCACCAGCTACTGCGGCTTCGAAAGCCACAATCACGCCCTTGTCGTGGGCTGCCTGGAATATTTCGTTGCCATGGACGGCAATCAGCGCCTTGTTAGCGGTCACCACGTGCTTGCCATTCTCGATGGCGGCCATGACTAGCTCATAGGCGGTGTCGTAACCACCGATCAGCTCAACCACCACGTCAACGTTCGGGTTGGTCGCCACGTCGAAGATATCTCGCGTGGAATTTACCCCGGTAATGTCGCATTCAGGGTTGGGAGTGCGATACGCCACCTGCTCGATGACAATCGGCCGGCCCGCACGGCGCGCAATTTCGTTGGCATTGCGTGTCAGCACGTTGAACGTACCGCCGCCGACGGTGCCCAGACCACAGATTCCTACTCTAACCGGTTTCAATGTTCTATCCCCTGTTGAATGGCAGTTGTGATATCACCGTTATTCAGTATCGAGTTCAAGCATCCCAGCCAGGCGTTCAGCCGGCACGTAGCCTGGCACCATACGCCCACTAGGCAGAACGATGGCAGGCGTACCTTGTACTCCCAGCTCTATACCCAGATGATACTGCTCCTCGACCGGATTGTCGCAGCTTGCATCACTCTCAATGCTGTCACCACGTTTGATGGCAGACATCGCTTCGCTACGGTTGTCAGCGCACCAGACCTGCTGAAGCTCACGCGCTCCCGGAGACTTCATGCCGCCCCGCGGAAACGCGAGGTAATCAACCTGAATGCCCATTTCATTCAGCTTGGGCACTTCTTCGTGCAGCTTGGTGCAGTAGGGGCAGGTGGTATCGGTAAAGATGGTCAGGGTGGCCTTGGGCTCTGCGATGCCACGGAAGATGACGCGCTGCTCCTCATCAATCTCAGCCAGGCGGCGCGCCCGCTCACCATCGCGCTTCTGCTCGGTCAGGTTAACCATGCCGTCAGCGGTGTTCTCGAACAAGTCACCCACCAGTAAATAACGCCCTTCGGCGGTGGTGTAAAAGGTGTCACCGGTTTCCAGACGCACTTCAAATAGGCCGTCTATCGGCGCCTGTGTGACTTCGTCTATCGGCAGGCTACGCCCATCAATGGTGAGGGTCTCGGCCAGAGTCTCTTCAGGGCTGGCAGATGCGGTGACGGGCAAGGCCAGCGCGACGGCCAACAGACTGAATGCCATTGGGCGAAATATCAGTTTCATCAATCAACCTCTTGGGTGATGGTCAGCATGCAGGGCCTCAAGCCGGGCCTGTGCGACGTGAGTATAAATCTGTGTGGTCGACAGGTCGCTGTGACCCAGCAACATCTGTACGACTCGCAGGTTAGCGCCGTGGTTCAGAAGGTGCGTAGCAAAAGCATGCCTAAGCGTATGCGGCGACAGAGGCCGCTGGATATTGGCCGCCAGCGCATGAGCCTTGATGCGGTACCAGAACGCCTGTCGCGTCATGCAGGCATCATGACGGCCAGGAAATAGCGCCGGACGGCTCCTGTCGCTCATCAGCGATGCCCGGCTGTGTCGTATGTAGCGTTCCAGCCAGTGCACGGCTTCTTCACCCAACGGTACCAGCCGCTCCTTGCCACCCTTGCCGCTGACCCGAACCACGCCCTGGCGCAGATTCAGCGCATCCGTGGTCAGCCCGACCAGCTCGGAGACACGCAGCCCGGCACCGTACAACACTTCTAGCATGGCCCGGTCACGCAGCCCCAGGTCGGTGGAGAGATCGGGCGCCGCTAGCAGCCGCTCAACTTCATCTTCTTCCAGAGTGTCGGGCAGCGAAGAGCGAACCCGCGGCAGCTTGACGTCGGCAACGGGATCATGATCCATATGCCCCTCAAGCAGCGCCCAGCGATAAAAGCCGCGCAGGCTAGACACCAGACGCGCATTGCTGCGCAGCTGATAGCCGGCCTCGCGACGTTGATCAAGCCAGCTCATCAGTGTCGTGGCGCCAGGCGCGAGAAGGTGCTCAGCGTTTTGTTCAAGATGCTGGCACCAAGCCATGAGATCACGCCGATAGGCGGCTAGTGTATTGTCACTGGCACCCAGCTCGAGCCACTGGGTGTCGAGAAAGGCATCGAGCAGCGTTTGGGAATCATGCGCCATCATCACCGGCTCCACGCGGGTACCCAATATACGAAAACCCCGCCTCGCAGCGGCGGAGACGGGGTTTCATCGGCGAGTTGGGGCTCAGGCCCTCTCACCATAGTCCGGAGGCGGCTTGCCTCAGGACAGCTTTTCCTTGATGCGCGCCGACTTACCGCTGCGCTCACGGAGGTAGTACAGCTTGGCCTGACGAACGTCACCGCGACGCTTGACGCTGATGGAGTCAACCTGCGGACTGTAAGTCTGGAAGGTACGCTCAACACCAACACCGTGGGACACTTTGCGCACGGTGAAAGCGGAGTTCAGTCCGCGGTTACGCTTACCGATCACCACACCTTCGAAGGCCTGCAGACGCTCGCGGGTGCCTTCCTTGACCTTGACCTGAACGATCACGGTATCGCCGGGGGCAAACGCCGGTATTTCTTTGCTCATTTGCTCGGCTTCGATCGCCTGGATCACTTTGTTCTTGCTACTCATGACATAACTCCTTGAAAATTTATCTGAAACACCGGTATGGATTGATCGGCATTTCGTGATCCCGGCGCTCGAAAGCGCGGGAGTCCGGTTGCTGACGCAGAGCGAGTTGGTCTATACCGCTTTGCTCTGCACCTCCGCCCCTGACTTCTGCGATCGTTTGCTGCAAGGCAGGGCGTCCACCTTGCTGATTTATGACGTCAGCTTCTTGCCTTCAGCTTCGGCCTTAATCCTGGTCTTGCTGGCACTCTTCTTCGAGCTCTTGCCTGAATTCTGCCAACAACGTCTGCTGCTCTTTGGTCAACGCCCGCCCTTTCAGTAAATCGGGGCGGCGCTGCCAGGTACGACCCAGCGACTGTTTGAGCCGCCAGCGGCGAATCTCGCCATGGTGGCCACTGAGCAACACGTCCGGCACCTGACGGCCATCGATTTCCTCTGGCCGCGTATAGTGCGGGCAGTCCAGCAACCCATCATTGAAGGAGTCCTCCACAGCAGAATCCTGGTGGCCCAGCACGCCGGGAACCAATCTTGCCGCTGCATCGATCAGCACCATGGCCGGCAGCTCACCGCCGCTCAGCACATAGTCTCCGATAGAACACTCTTCATCGATGTCCGTTTCTACCACCCGCTCATCGATGCCTTCATAGCGCCCGGCCACAACAATCAATGGCGGTCCTGCGACCAACTCCTGCACCCGCTGCTGGTCCAGCCTGCGCCCCTGCGGCGAAAGATAGATCACCCAGGGCCGCTCTCCGCTCACCTGCTGTGCCCGCTGCCGCGCATCGTGAATTGCTAAGCGTAACGTATCTACTTTCATCAGCATGCCCGGGCCGCCGCCGTAAGGCCGGTCGTCCACAGTGCGATGACGATCCGTGGCATAGTCTCTGGGGTTCCAGAACTCCAGTGACAACAGGCCTCGCTCTACCGCTCTTCCCGTCACGCCCTGATGCGTCAGCGCATCGAACATTTCAGGAAATAGCGACACAACACCTACCCACAATGACGGTTTCACTGACGGTACTGCTGAACTCAAAATTCGGGATCCCAGTCTACGGTCATGACACCCGCGTCAAGATCCACTTCACGGACCACATCACCATACAGATAAGGCAACAAGCGCTCGCGGCTCTCATCCCCTTGCTGCGGACTACCCTTCACCACCAGCACATCATTAGCACCGGTTTCAAAGAGGTTGTCGACATGGCCTAGCACGATGCCGTCAAGCGTAACCACCTTCAGACCGATCAACTGATGCCAGTAAAAATCATCCGCATCGTCGAGTTCAGGCAGCGCGGTCTTGGGCAGCAGAATTTCCGCACCCGCCAGCGCCTCGGCCTGCTCACGGCCTTCAACACCATCGAGCAGCGCCACTAGCCCTTTACCATGCGGCCGCCCTTGAGCCAGCCGATAGCTGCGCAGCTTGCCATCATGACGCAGCATCCAAGCGTCATAGTCCAGAATGCCTTGCATGGGGCTGGTGTAGGAATACACCTTGAGCCAACCTTTGACACCGTAGGGGCTGGTCAACTTGCCCAGCACCACGTGGTCATCACTTGCTGGCTTCTGCGTCTGACTCATTGGCATCACGCCTGCTTGCGCGCTTCCTTGACCAACTCGCTGACACGGTCAGAGAGCTGGGCACCCTGTTCCTGCCAGTGTGTGATGCGATCAAGGTCGACGCGCAGGCGCTCTTCCTGACCACGAGCCACCGGGTTAAAGAAACCCAGACGCTCAATGAAACGGCCATCGCGTGACTTGCGTGAATCGGTCACGGTCAGATGGTAGAAGGGACGCTTCTTGGCGCCACCACGTGCCAGACGAATGGTAACCATGCGTTGACTGTCCTTCGTTGGAGATTGAAATGTTGCGCTACAAGCAGTGCCTGCAGCCGCTGATCATGATGACGAAAGACTCGCCATCGCAATATCGGGTCACAGCAAACGGGCCAAAAGTCACTCCGCCAGCCATGAGGAGGCAGCATTCTACGGAAATCTTCCCGACTTGGGAAGCTTTTGACGGCGACCGCCCTGCTGCTGCCGCCAAATCTGTCTTCCAGAGCGCTGAAAAAAGGCCAATCAGCGCCCCGGGAAGCTGCCCGGACCGCCGGGGCCACCCGGCCCACGACCACCCATCATACCGGACATGCCGCGCATCATATTCTGCATGCCGCCTTTTTTGCCGGCCTTTTTCATCATTTTCTGCATCTGCTTGTGCTGCTTGAGCAGGCGGTTCAGGTCGGGAATCTGCAGCCCCGCACCGGCGGCGATACGACGCTTACGCGAGCCGTTGATAATCTCCGGGCGACGGCGCTCATGCAGCGTCATTGAGTTGATCAGTGCCTCGAGCTTACCCATCTCCTTTTCTGGCCCAGGGCCTTGGGCTAACTCGGCCATCTGACCCATGCCAGGCAACTTGCTGAGCATGCCGCCCATACCACCCATCTTCTTGAGCTGCTGCAGCTGCTCGCGGAAGTCTTCAAGATCAAAACCGCCTTTCTTGACTTTCTTGGCGAGCTTTGCGGCCTTGCCCTTGTCAACGGTACGCTCGGCTTCCTCGATCAGCGATAGCATGTCGCCCATGCCGAGGATACGCGAGGCCACACGCTCCGGGTGGAACGGCTCCAGGGCATCGACCTTCTCGCCAACCCCCATAAACTTGATTGGCTTGCCGGTGATGTGGCGCACCGAAAGCGCAGCACCACCACGCGCATCACCGTCCGTCTTGGTCAGGATCACACCGGTCAGCGGCAGCGCCTCGCTGAACGCCTTGGCCGTATTGGCGGCGTCCTGGCCGGTCATGGAGTCCACCACAAACAGCGTCTCAGACGGCGTAGCGGCTTCGTGGAGCGCCTTGATCTCCGCCATCATGGCTTCATCTACGGCAAGACGACCGGCGGTGTCGATCAACAGCACATCGTGGAACTGGATATTGGCATGTTTGATCGCGGCCTTGGCGATATCTACCGGCTTCTGATCGCTGCGCGACGGAAAAAAGTCAACGCTGACTTCTTTGGCCAGGGTTTCGAGCTGGTCGATGGCTGCCGGGCGATACACGTCCGCTGACACCACCAACACTTTTTTCTTTTCGCGCTCGCGCAGATAACGCGCCAGTTTGGCAATGGACGTCGTCTTACCAGCGCCCTGCAGACCAGCCACCAGCACCACCGCCGGCGAGCCTTTGAGGGAAAGACCCTCGTTGGCTTCGCCCATGGTCGTCTCAAGCTCCTGCTGGACGATCTTGACGAACTGTTGACCCGGCGAGAGGCTTTTTGACACCTCTTGGCCGACGGCGCGCTCACGCACTCGTTCAATGAAGTCCTTGACCACCGGCAAGGCAACATCGGCCTCCAGCAGCGCCCGGCGCACTTCACGCAGGGTTTCTTTGACGTTGTCTTCGGTCAGGCGCGCCTGACCACGGATCGACTTGAGCGTTTGCCCCAGACGATCACTCAGATTCTGAAACATGGGCCTCTCCAAAATAACGATGCCAACATAACGATGGCCGGGAACCCTCCAGCTGCAACCCTGACACCTGTTGGTCGCCCTCTGTGGGCCGGGCATGTGAACCCGTGCAAGACCCGTGCAAGAAAAGGTTGCTCTGGATTGTCCTGTAAATGGTGACGGATTATACGCTTTGTGACAGCGAGTCTCCATGCCAACACCCACCAACGGGTCACCTGTGCGGGGCGGCAGTGATTCGGTATAGTATTGTCTTCTCGATTTCAGTGGCGCCATTGGTTGGCGCCGACCCACGGACAGGCAGGCAAACGATGCATGCGCTCCCCTTGGCCCTGATGGCCATTTTCATGTACCTCGCAGGCGCCACCTGGCAGGGGCTCAGTCTGGCAGGACGGGCAACGCCTAAGCCGGCACTGGTCCGCAGCTTCGGCCTCTTGGGCCTGCTCTTTCATCTGCCCTTGGCCATCAGCTTACTGTCCCATGGCGACTCCCTGCTGCCCGGCCTGTCTACCAGCGTGGTGCTGGCCAGTGGCGTTGCCGTTGCCACGTTACTGGTTGTCAGCCTGTTCAAACCCGTACTCAGCATCTCGGCTTTTTTGTTTCCTATTGCCGGCCTCGCCCTCCTGCTGGCTGCCGGACTGCCGAGCCATGAGCGCGGCACTGACATGGCAACCGGTATGACACCTGGCATCGCCCTGCATGCACTAAGCTCTGCCATGGCCTTTGCAGTACTTGGCATTGCCGCCATCCAGGCGGTGCTGCTTGGCTTCCAGAATCATGCCCTGCGTCATCACCGCCTGAGCGGACTGGCCAAGTCGCTGCCACCACTGACCACCATGGAACGCATCCTTTTCGAGCTGATCTGGATCAGCATGGTTCTGCTGACGCTCTCGGTTGCCAGCGGCTTTGTATTTCTCAACAACATGTTCGCTCAGCACCTGGCCCACAAGACCGCTCTGTCGCTGATTGCCTGGTGCATCCTTGCGTGCCTGCTGGCGGGGCACCACTGGCTTGGCTGGCGGGGCATGCGTGCCGTACGCTGGACGCTGGTCGGCTATGTCGTGCTGCTAGTGGCCTACTTTGGCAGCAAGTTTGTCCTCGAGATCCTGCTTGGCCGTGGCTAACCTCACTCTTGACAGCCCGCCGGGCAGCCCCTACAACACGAATCTGATACGCATAAAGGATATCCTGTCTTGAGCGATAACTTTCCACTGGGATTGCTGCTCAGCCTGTTGCTGTTACTCATCTGTCTTTCCGCCTTCTTCTCGAGCTCCGAGACAGGAATGATGTCGCTCAACCGCTATCGGCTGAGCCATCGGGCGAGCAGCGGCGAAAGCAGTGCCCAGCGTGTCATGCGCCTGCTCAGCCGCCCCGACCGATTGATTGGCGTTATCCTGATTGGTAACAACTTCGTCAATAACCTGGCTGCCTCAATTGCCACCATCATCGCTATCCACTTTTTCGGTGAAGTTAGCGGGCCGGTCATCTCCACCTCACTGCTGACCATCATCGTGCTGATCTTTGCCGAGGTCACACCCAAGACTTATGCGGCCATCAAGCCAGAGCGCATCGCCTATCCGGCCTCGCTGATTCTCGAGCCGCTGCTCAAGGTGCTGTACCCCCTGGTATGGGTCGTCAACATCATTTCCAACGGCTTGCTGCGCCTGCTGGGCGTAAAAACACTGGAAAATCGCAGCGACGAACTGACCCGCGAAGAGCTACGCACCGTTGTGCATGAGGCCGGCCCGCTAATACCCAGTCGCCACCAGGCCATGCTGGTCTCGATTCTCGACCTGGAAAATGTCACGGTGAACGACATCATGGTGCCGCGCCATGAAGTGGCTGGCATCGACCTTGATAACGACCTAGAGACCATTTTGGCGCAGGTTCGCACTAGCCAGCACACGCGCTTACCGGTGTTCAAAGGCGATATCAACAACATCATCGGCATGCTGCATATGCGCAATGCAGCACGCTTCCTGACCAAGCAGGAAATCACTAAAGCCGCTATTGTGCAGGAAGCGCGTGAGCCTTATTTCATCCCCGAATCAACGCCACTGCACACCCAGCTACTCAACTTCCAGAAACAGAAGCGCCGCATCGGCATCGTGGTGGATGAGTATGGTGACGTGGAAGGTCTGGTTACGCTTGAGGATATTCTTGAAGAAATTGTCGGCGAGTTCACCACCGATGTGGCCGACCAGGATCGCGACGTGCATCCCCAGGTCGATGGCAGCCAGCTGATTGAAGGCACTGCCAGCATTCGCGAGGTCAACAAGGCGCTGGGCTGGGACCTGCCCACCGACGGCCCCAAGACGATGAATGGCCTGATTCTTGAGCACCTTGAGTCATTTCCCGTCGGCCCTACCTGCCTGCAAATTGGCGAGGTGCGCATGGAAATCCTCGAAATTCGCGGCAACCTAATTACCACCGCACGCTGCTGGCTGGCGTGAGCAGCGTCACGGCTTGGGCGGGGTGATCCAGCCGTCGGCCTCCTGCTTGAGCGCCCGCACCCGCGCCTCTGCGTGGCCGCTGGTCGCCGCCTCCGGTGCGATTGGCTCTCCGAAGTGACGCACTACCCTGGCACGAAAACGCCGTGGCCACTTGCTCAGCGCCGGACCGCCCTTGTTCGACGTCCAGGAACCCCACAGGCCCGATAGGCCAGCAGGTACCACCGGCACAGGATTGCGTGCCAGTATGATGTCTAGACCACGGCGGAAGCGCTGAACCTCACCGTCAGGCGTCAGGCGCCCTTCAGGAAACACCATCACGACTTCACCCTGCGACAGCGCCACACTGACGTCATCCAGCGCTCTTCGCAGGCTGCCCGTGTCCCTGCGCTCAGTATCCACAGGAATGGCACCGACCAGCCGGAACAGCCAGTTCATCCAGCGGTTGTCATAGATCGGTTTGTCCATCAGGAAGCGCAAAGGGCGCGGGCTGGCTCCACCAATCACCAGCGCATCAACAAAGCTGACATGGTTGCAGATAACAATCGCCGGCCCGCTGACCGGCAGGTGCTGGCTGCCACTGAAGCGCAGCCGATACAGTACGCGGGTGATCAGGTAAACCATACAACGCACCATGCGCCGGGGAAGGATACGCACGGACGCAGAGTGCTCTGTCATGCGACTCTTGCTGTTGTTCTCGCTTGTTATCATGGCCGATCAACACGCAGCCCGTTCAGCATTGTCGTCAGTAGCTGCTCAAGCAGCTCTTTTACTTCCAGTGGCTCACTCTGCCAGTACCCTAGGCGCTCATTGAGGCCCAGCTGCACCAGGCCATGCACGCTTCCCCACAGGGTCCGGGCCAGTCGTCGGGCCTCCGCCTCGCCAAGGTTGGGCTGATATTCTTTCAGGCTGCCTTCCACTCGCAGGAAAAGCCCTTCAATCATGTCGCTTTGGCGACGATCCAGCTCGCCTTCCTGGGCCAGCGGATAATCAAACAACAGCTGCCAGCGGTAAGCGTCTGAACGCGCAAACTGCCAATAAGCCATGGCCAACTCTTTTAGCCGCGCCTCAGGGCTGGGCTCATCCAGCAGCGGCGCGACAGCCTGGTGCAGTCGCGCCAACGTTTCTAGGTTGACGTGCTGCAGCAGGTTGCCAAAGCTGCCATACAGCTTGAGCAGCGTGCTCGGCGCGCAGCCAACTTCACGCGCAAGAAAGCGCAGCGACAGCTTGTGCACCGGCTGAGTGTCTAACCAAGCGGCACTTGCTGCCATCACCTGGGCATGCAGCGCCTCAGGAGCGTGTTGTCTGGGACGAGCCATTGGAATCCTCACGGACGAGTGGTGCTCGATTTCGAACACTGTTCTACTAGCATATCGTCTCTGCCGCTCAGCGCAAGCCCTGTCGCCTGACGCTTCCCTCATTTCACGCTGACGGGTACGCTGTTGCACCAATGCGGAGGACACATGGCCGGCAGACTTTACATACCCCCTTTCGATCTTAATTCGCTGTTACCTGATCTGTGGCAGCCGCAAGAAGCCATCGTCAGCCCCAACATGGCACCCCGTCGCCCTGTCTCAATAATCCGGCAGGAAGGCGGGCGACTCTCCCTGGTCAATGCCTTCTGGGGGCTGACGCCGCCCTGGCTGAAAGTGCTCGATCACGCACCACACTGTGCCAGGGCCGAGACGCTCGACCAGCGCGCCATGTTTCGCGATGCTTTTGCTGCCAGACGCTGCCTGGTGCCGGTGGGCGGTATTTATGTGTGGCAATCACGCGGCGGCAGCAAGCAGCCGTATCTAGTGACCCGTGCAGACCGCGGCCCGCTGCTGCTGGCCGGTATCTGGTGTCGCTTCCATACCAGCTTGACCGAGCACAATGACTCCATGGCGCTGATCACTGTTCCGGCCAACTCGCTGTTGTCAGCACTTACCGACCGCTTACCGGGTATTATTGATCATCGCGATGCGCTGACCTGGCTGGCGCCTGCCACCCCAAAGCAGCAACTGGAAGCGCTGCTGAAGCCAGCCCCCGGGGAACTCCTGGGCGCTTTTCCGGTATCTAGACAAGTCAATGACCCTCGTCATCAGTCAGCTGCCTGCGCCTATCCTGTCGGCCCCATGCAGCGCCTGACCACATCGTGAAGGAGACACAATGTCGTCGCCCCGCCGTTTCGTGATATTCCGCTTCGCCCCTGTGGCAGCCGCCGTGTTTGGCAGTCTGCTGACCGGGATGATTGCGATTGCCGTTGCTGAGACTGAACCAAGTCAGGTCCCTGCCAACGAGGCTGAATCCGCCAGCATCGACACTACGATGCACCCCAAGGTCAGCCCCAATGACACCCGCGACTACCGCGCCATGACCTTGGACAACGGCCTGACTGTGCTGCTGGTCAGCGACCCGGAGGCCGACAAAGCTGCCGTATCGCTTAACGTGGAGGTTGGCAGCGCCCAAGACCCAGCTGACCTGAACGGCCTGGCCCACTACCTTGAGCACATGCTATTCCTTGGCACCGAGCCTTATCCCGAGGCCGACGCCTACCAGGGCTACCTGTCCCAGCATGGCGGCCAGCACAACGCCTTTACCGCTAGCCGCAACACCAACTATTTTTTCTCTATCGAGCCAGACGCCCTGGCTGGCGCATTGAGCCGCTTCAGCCGCTTCTTTGTCAGCCCGCTGTTCAATGCCGACCGGCTGGAAAGTGAGCGCCAGGTGGTGCACTCAGAGTATGTCGCACGTATGCGTGACGAGAGCCGTCGGCACAACTCGGTGCTGGGTGAGTTGCTGAACCCTGAGCACCCTGTGACTAACTTCTCGGTAGGTAATCAGCAAACCCTGGCTGACCGACCAGAGGGCGAGCCCAGCCTGCGTGAACGCGTTATCGACTTCTACGAGCAGCACTATGGCCCTAGCGTCATGCAGCTGACCGTGGTAGCCCCCCAGCCCATAGAAGTGCTTGAGGATCTGGTCACCAGCGACTTTTCTGACCTGCCAGCCCGGGGCCTTGAAGTGCCGGTAATTGATGCCGAACTGGTTGAGCAAAGCCGCCTGCCCGCCGCCGCCAAGCTCCAGTCGTTACGCGACGAACGCAGCCTCAGCTTCTACTTCCCAATACCCGACCCGAGCAACAACTACCAGCACAAGTCGGCCAGCTACATTGCCAGCCTGCTGGGCCATGAAGGCAAAGGCAGCCTACTCAGCGTGCTGCGCGATGCCGGCTGGGCCAACGGCCTATCGGCAGGCATTGGTTATAGCGATGGCAACAACGCCCTGCTGGCTATCAATATCAGCCTAACGCCAGAAGGTGCCGAAGAAATTGAACGCATCCAGGCCTCGTTGTTTGCCACCATCGAGCTGATTCGCAACCAGGGCATCAACGACTGGCGCTATGACGAGCAGGCCAGCCTGAACGAACAGGCTTTCCGTTTTCAACAGCACGGCAGCGCGCTGCAATCGGCCATGCGGTTGTCCATGGGGCTTGCCGAGTATCCGCTTGAAGACGTGCTCTACGCTCCCTACCGCATGGATGGCCTGGAACAGCAGCAGGTGGCCGACTGGCTCGCACTGGCCAGCCCTGACACCATGCTTCGGCTGTTCAGCGGGCCGGACGTGGAAGGCGAGCAGACCACTCCCTGGTTTGACACGCCTTGGGCTCCCGTTGACCCATCACAGGGTGATGCCCAACCACTGCCGGGCCTCGAGCTGCCGGAGCCTAACCCTTACATCGCCAACGATCTAACAGTGCTCGATGGCACGCAAGCCACGCCGATACAGTTCATTGACACGCCCTACGCCAGCGCCTGGCACCTGCCGGACAATAGCTTCGGCACACCCAAGACAGAATGGCGCCTGAGCCTGCAAAACCCTGACAGCAACAGCGATGCACGCCAGGCGGTGCTGGCGCAGCTACTGGCCGGCTGGCTAAACGACAGTCTGAACGATGAGCTCTACCCGGCACGGCTGGCCGGCCAAAGCGCCAATGCCTATGCCCATGGCCGCGGCATCACGCTGAGCTTTTCTGGCTGGCGTGACGGTCAGGCCCCGCTGATGCAGCGCATCATCGATCAGCTGCAGACGGCCGACATTGACTCCCAGAGCATGGAACGTGTGCTCGACAACCTGCAGCGCAGCTGGCGCAACGCGCCGCGCAATACGCTCTATTCCCAGGCAA
Organism: Halomonas sp.; assembly: GCF_052095765.1. GTDB lineage: Bacteria > Pseudomonadota > Gammaproteobacteria > Pseudomonadales > Halomonadaceae > Halomonas. The sequence continues at coordinate 27,339 of NZ_JBQDJZ010000009.1, read as the reverse complement.
ACGCGACGCTAGGCGAGGCGCTGATCGAGTCCCAGTGGTCAAGCTCAGCCCTGCTGAATGCCAGCGAAAATATTGGTCTGCAAGATCTGGAAGACTTCCGCGCCAGCTTCCTCAACCAGCTGTATCTGGAGGCCATGGTTGTCGGCAATATCGATACCCGCGGCGCGACTGACACCGCGGAACTGCTGATCGGCAGCCTGTCGCCCAGTGTCACCGCAGATACTATCCCCGAGCTGACTCCACTTCAGGCAAGCCAGAGTTTGGCGCGCCTGACGCCGGATTCAGAGCGTGACGAATCGCTGGTCTTGCGATACCTGCAAGGGCCAGACCGCTCGATTGCCAGCCAGGCAACGCTGATGTTGATTGGCCAAATACTGGAGACGCCCTTCTATCAGCAGCTACGCACAGAGCAGCAGCTTGGCTATGTAGTCAACGCCAGCTACCAGCCGCTGCTCTCCGCGCCAGGCATCAGCCTTCTGGTGCAGTCGCCCGACACGCCAAGCACCACCATTGATGAGCGCATGGACGCGGTGATCGTCGCCTTCAGCGAACAGCTGGAAAGCCTCGATGAAGAAGCACTGGCGCCGTGGAAAACAGCGGTTCGCAAAAACCTACTGCAGCGCGACACCTCACTTTCCGGCAAGGCCAACCGCCTGTGGTACGCCCTGGCCATGGAGGATACCGACTTCGACCGCCACGAACGGCTGGCCGAGCAGGTGAACCAGACCAGCCCCGATGACATCCGCAGCGCCTGGCAGACCCTGCTGGAAAGCCCCAGCGTGACAATCACCCACGATCCCGGTGACAGCGCAACGGATATCATGGCGCTCAAGACACAGCTGAAAGCGCTGCCGGAACAAGCAACTGAAAAATGATGCTCCGGGGTTGCCGAACCCACTGAAGACGCCCCAGGTGCCCATTGCGCCTTGGGGCGATTCAACCAGCAGATAAAACCAGTCTGACCAGGAAGCAAGGGGGGGGCCAAACAAAAAAACGGCCACCAAGCTGATTCGCTAAGTGACCGTTCTACATGTCTTTTTTTGGCGCGCCCGGCAGGATTCGAACCTGCGACCCCTGCCTTCGGAGGGCAGTACTCTATCCAGCTGAGCTACGGGCGCGCACAGCTTGCGGCGAATGCCTGATCAAGCGAGCGCTATCCTACCTTGCAGCTACTCGAGTGTCCATAAGCGGATTTTACCTGCCTACATGAGGCTCGCTATTTTCCAGCCGCCTGTGATGGCGGTATACTTGTCGTCATCTTGAATCTTGCACCGTAAAACAATGCGTCATGATGTCGACCGTGACCTAGTCTACAAGACCGTCAAAGAGGTGGTGATAGTGAAATCCAGCAAGCTGATCATCGGGTGTGTAGCCGCCCTCGCCCTGGGCGCCGGCGCTGCAGTCGCTCAGGAGAATGCCGAAGACGCGGCTATCGCAAAGCGCCTGGCACCCGTCGGTGAACTTTGCCTGCAGGGCGAGGATTGTGGCAGTGCCGCGGCGGCGCCAGCAGTTGCCAGCAGCTCGTCGGGTGGCAGCGCCGATGGCCAAGCCATTTATAACAGCGTGTGCATGGTGTGTCACGATGCCGGTGTCGCCGGTGCGCCTATTCACGGGGATGAAGCCGCCTGGGCTGATCGCGTGACCAAAGGCTTTGACACCCTGCTGGATCACTCCGTCAACGGTTTCAATGCCATGCCTGCACGTGGCGGCAATCCTAACCTCAGCGACGAAGAGATGCTGGCGGCAACCAAGTACATGCTTGAACCGGTAATGGACGTACCTGCCGATGAAGCACCAGCCGCTGACGATGCTTCTGAGGACGCGGCTGCCGACGAGGCAGCAGCAGATGATGACGCAGCTACAGCTGAAGGCGAAGAGCAAGTCGCCGCCACTGATAGCAGCGGCAATACGGATACCGCACAGCAGGATAAAGCACAGCAGGATGAAGCACAGCAGGAAGCCGCTCAGGACAGTTCCGAGACAGCGGCCGCTACCGAAGTCGCAGCCGCTGAAGAGCCAGTTGGCGCAGACCTGCCTGGCGCCAGCAAGATCACCGTCTGTGTGGCCTGCCATGGTCAGGACGGCCACGGCACAGCCCCAATCTACCCCAACCTTGCGGGGCAGAATGCCACTTACCTGGAAAGCTCCATGAAGGCCTACCGTGCCGGCGAGCGTGCAGGCGGCATGTCATCCGTCATGACACCAATGGCTGCGAGCCTGTCTGACGAAGACATCGTTGATATTGCAGAGTATTACAGCCAGCAGCCGCGTTAAATACACCAAGTTTCATTCAGCATGCTGAACTGGCCCCAGATATCTCCCCGGTATCTGGGGCCTGACTTTTTACAACGGCTACACGCCATTCACTGCAGCGGCTACCCCAGCAACGAGCGCAGCCCGTCAATAGCACTCTTACCGCGCGCCTGCTTGCGCTCTGGGTCTTCCCGGTCGGCGCGGCCTTCCCACTCCAGCAGCTCATCGGGCAGCTCATCGAGAAAACGGCTTGGGGTGCAGTCCATCAGCTCGCCGTAAGTCTTGCGCTGGCGGGCCAGCGTCAGGGTCAATGTCTGACGCGCCCGGGTGATGCCCACATAGGCCAGACGACGCTCTTCTTCCACCGTGCCTGACTCAATCGCATTACGGTGTGGCAGCAGCTCTTCCTCCAGACCCATGAGGTACACATGAGGGAACTCCAGCCCTTTTGAGGCGTGCATGGTCAACAGCTGCACCCGATCGGAGTCGTCCTCCTCGGCCTGCTGCTCAAGAATATCGCGCAGCACCAGCCGCGAGATCGCCGCGTCCACGCTGTCGGTTTCAGTGTCACCGCTTTCCGTACTTTCTTCCGGGTCGCGCTGCATAGACTTTTCCAGCTGGTCGATCAAAATCCACACGTTGGCCATACGCCGCTCGGCGATGGTCGGGGCGCTGGCGTTCTGGTACAGCCACGCCTCGTAATCCATGTCGTGCATCATCTGACGAATCGCTGCCATGGCATCGTTCTGATCCATGCGCTGGCGTACGCCGTCAATAAAGTGAGTAAAACGCCCCAGCCGGTCGACTGCCCGGGTGGGCAGCTGTTCGGCCAGGCCCAACTCATGACAGGCGGCAAACAGCGAACTGCCACGTTCGCTGGCATAGTTGGCCAGCTTCTCCAGGGTGCCCGGGCCAATCTCGCGGCGCGGTACGTTAACGATGCGCAGAAAGGCGTTATCGTCGGCCGGGTTGATCAGTAACCGCAGGTAGGCCATGGCGTCCTTGATCTCGTTGCGCGAGAAAAACGAGGTACCGCCAGAGAGCTTGTAGGGAATCTGGTAATGCTGCAGCTTGAGTTCCAGCAGCCGCGCCTGAAAATTGCCGCGATACAGCACCGCGAAGTCACGCCAGGCGGCTTTTTCCTTGATGCGCCGTGTCAGGATCTCACTGGCCACCCGCTCGGTCTCGGCTTCTTCATGGCGATTAACCACCACACGGATCGGATCACCTTCGCCTTTGTCGGACCACAGCGTCTTGTCGTAAACGTGGGGGTTGTTGCTGATGAGCGCGTTAGCGGCACGCAGGATGGTGCCGGTGGAGCGGTAGTTCTGCTCCAGCTTGATGACCTTGAGGCTCGGAAAATCCTCACCCAGGGTGACCAGGTTCTCGGGCCGCGCGCCGCGCCAGGCGTAGATCGACTGGTCGTCATCGCCCACCACGGTAAAGGTCCGACGCTCGGCCATCAGCATGCGCACCAGCATGTACTGGCTGATGTTGGTGTCCTGGTACTCATCCACCAGCATGTAGTGGATCTTACGCCGCCAGCGGGCCAGCGCCTCCGGATCGTCGCGCAGCAACACCACCGGCAGCAGGATCAGGTCGTCAAAGTCCACCGCGTTGTAGGCCTTGAGATGGCGCACGTAGGCCTCGTAGACCCGGGCAGCAAACAGCTCGTCGTCATCGGCGGCGTGGGACAGCGCCTGACCGGGCAGCACCAGGTCGTTCTTCCAGTTGGAAATCACCGACTGCACCCGGTTGATCTGGTCGGCATCAATCTGGGCGTCTTTATTCATCAAGTCGCGCAGCAACGCCTTGGCGTCTTCCGGATCAAACAGCGAAAAACCCGATTTATAGCCCAGCGCTTTGAGTTCACCACGAATGATGTTGAGGCCCAGCGTATGGAAGGTGGAGACGGTCAGGCCGTGGCCTTCTCGGCCCTGCAACATCTTGCCGACCCGCTCCTTCATCTCGCGGGCGGCCTTGTTGGTAAAGGTTACGGCGGCAATGCGCCGGGCGCTCATGCCACACTCCTGCACCAGGTAGGCGATCTTGGTGGTAATCACGCTGGTCTTGCCCGATCCCGCCCCGGCCAGCACCAGGCAAGGCCCGTCAATGGCCTTGACCGCCTCACGCTGGCTCGGGTTCAGCGTGGCCAGCCGGCGGCTGATGCTGAGTGTCATGAAGGATTCCTGCGAAATGTCATTAAAGGCTCTCCTCGCTCGGCAACACAGCGCCTGCGAAATCAAACTGACGCCAGGCCTCATACACCACCACCGCGCAGGCATTAGACAGATTCAGGCTGCGGCTATCAGCCAACATCGGTAAGCGCAGACGCTGAGCCTGTGGCAGTGCATTGATCATCGCCAGCGGCAGGCCGCGGGTTTCGGGGCCAAACACCAGCGCATCGCCTTCACGGTAAGCGGGCTCATGATAGCCAGTGCATCCGCGCGTGGTGACAGCAAACACCCGGCACGGTGCCACAGCTTCAAGAAATGCCGGCCAGTCAAGGTGCACACGCACCCTGGCCCACTCATGATAATCGAGCCCGGCGCGCCGTAGGCGTTTGTCGTCAAGCACAAAGCCCAGCGGCTCGATCAGGTGCAACCGAAAGCCGGTATTGGCGCACAATCGGATCAAGTTACCGGTATTGGGCGGAATTTCGGGCTGATAGAGGACGATATCAAGCATGGCGGCGGCCGACGCACAGCCAGGCTCTACAATTAGTAACGGATAACGCGGCCATTCACGCCTGCACGCCATAGCGCTCGCGATAGGCACGAATCGCATCGCCATGGCCTTGCATCTCGGCACCGGCTTGAGTGTCGAGATATTCGAGCACCATATCCAGGCTGACGATGCTGATCACTGGCATACCATAGGTGGCTGCAACCTGCTGAATGGCGCTGCGCGGATCGCTCTCGTCACCGCCACGTTCCTGGCGGTCCAGCGCCACCACCACACCGGCGGCGCTGGCATCAGCCGCCTCAATCAGCCGCATGACGTCACGAATCGCCGTGCCGGCAGTGATGACGTCATCGATGATCAGGATACGTCCGGCCAACTCGGCACCGACGATATTGCCGCCTTCGCCGTGAGTCTTGGCCTCCTTGCGGTTGAACGCATAAGGCATATCGCGCTCATGATGATCCGCCAAGGCAACGGCAGTGGTTGCCGCCAGCGGAATGCCTTTGTAGGCTGGTCCGAACAGCACGTCGGCCTCGGGACCACGCTCAACGATTGCTTGGGCATAGAAGCGGCCCAGCTGAGCCAGCGCCCGACCACTGCGAAACAGGCCGGCATTAAAGAAATAAGGACTCACACGACCTGACTTGAGGGTAAACTCACCAAAGCGCAACACCCCCTGCTCAATGGCGAACTCAATGAACGCTTGCTGGTAGGGTTGCAGGGATGCTGACTGCTGCGGTTTCGCCACGAAGCCTCCTGACATTATTTCATCCTATCACTTTTATTGACTAACGCCATTTACCCAAATGTCGTAACGTCGGGTATCATACACCCGCGACGCAACAGGGACTATGTATGAAAATCGCCACTATTAATGTCAACGGCATCCGCGAAGCGGTTGGCCGAGGCTTTCTCGACTGGCTAGCCAACCAGGATGCTGACGTTGTATGCGTTCAGAACCTCAAGGCCAAAAGTTTCGAACTCGACGACAGTATCCTGTACCCGGAAGGCTACGAGGGCTATTTCCTCGACGCCGAACAGGACGGCTTCTCGGGCGTCGGACTTTACTGCCGCAAGATCCCCAAAGCCATCATGTACGGGCTGGGCTTTCCCCAATGCGACCACGAAGCGCGCTTTCTGCAGGCCGACTACGACCGCTTCAGTATCGTCAGTTTCTTGATGCCTGATAACAGCGACCCCGAGGCCAAGCAGGCCTTCATGACGCAGTACCAGGAATACCTCAGCAAGATGGCACGCAAACGGCGCGAGTATATTCTGTGCGGCACCTGGCACATCGCCCACAAGACCATCGACCTGGCCAACTGGTCTGACAACCAGTACACCAGCGGCTTTAAGTCGGAAGAACGCGCTTGGATGGACCAGGTGCTCGGCCCCATCGGCTTCATCGACACCTTCCGAGAAATCAACCGCGACGCGGGTGAATACACCTGGTGGCCGCTGCTGGATCAGGACAGGCCGCGTGAACGCCAAGAAGGCTGGCGCATGGACTATCAGCTGGTTGGCCCTGAATTCCGCCGCCACATAACAGACGCCTGGATCGACTACGACGCCACCTTCTCTGAATATGCACCGCTGATCGTCGAGTACGACTTAACCCTGTAACGCCCAACGAAACGCTCAGCCCGATGCGTCCCTGTCGCTAAAACGCCGGCCCACAATCGCCGGCGTTTGCATTGGTCGGCAGAATTACCTCAGCTGCGCATCCCCAGCGACTCGCGCTGATGCTCGAACAGCTCAACCCCGGCCTTCTCGGCCAGGTCGAGCATGGTATTGAGCTCATCGCGGCTGTAGGTACCCGACTCCGCCGTGCCCTGCACCTCGATCAACCCGCCGTTGCCGGCCATGACCACGTTGAGATCAGTGCCCGCTTTGCTGTCCTCGGGATAGTCCAGATCCGTGACCGCCAAACCACGATACAGCCCCACCGACACCGAGCTGATCAGCTGCACGAAAGGATCGCCTGAGATCAGCTTCTCACGCTGCAGATAGCGCACTGCATCCATCAGCGCCACGCAGCCGCCGGTAATCGACGCCGTGCGCGTGCCGCCATCGGCCTGAATCACATCACAGTCGATAGTAATGGTGTGCTCGCCAAGTTTCTTGAGGTTCACCGCTGCACGCAGCGAACGGCCAATCAGGCGCTGGATCTCCAGCGTGCGGCCACCCTGCTTGCCCCGCGACGCTTCGCGGCCGCTGCGGGTATGGGTGGCGCGCGGCAGCATACCGTATTCCGCTGTCACCCAGCCCTGCTTTTTGCCACGCAACCAGCGCGGCACGCCAACCTCGACGCTGGCGGTGCATAGCACCTTGGTGTCACCAAACTCCACCAGCACCGAGCCTTCGGCATGGCGGGTGAAGTCACGGGTCAAACGAATCTCGCGTAGCTGGTCGGGGGCACGTCCGCTAGGACGCCGAATGTCCGAAGACATGGCACCTCTCTTGAAAGTCAGGTCAATGAATGGAGCGCTTGCTGGGTTCAGCAAGAGTCGCATGGTGGCTATTCTACACGGTCTGGCCCGGGAATCGTTTAGACTGGGCCGATTATGCAGAGTGCTAACTCGACACTCTGTGATGCTTAACCCAGTCCAGGAGACAATCCCATGATTCACAGCATGACCGCCTTCTCACGCCAGCAACACGCCGCCAACTGGGGCACGCTGCAGCTGGAGCTGCGTTCGGTCAACCAGCGTTACCTTGAGCCTAGCTTCCGCCTGCCAGAGACTCTGCGCGACCTGGAGCCGCACTTCCGCGAAGCCCTGCGCCAGCGGCTCTCCCGCGGCAAAATCGAGTGCACCCTGCGCTTCACGCCAGCCGACAACGCCGAAACCCTCAGCATCAACCACCCGCGGCTGGACGCCTTGGCCACCGCGCTATACGACGTGCGTGAACGTCTGCCAGAGGCTGCCATGCCTGACGCCCTGGCCCTGCTTGGCCACCCCGGCGTACTCGACGCCAGCGGTCCTGATTTAGACAGCGTCAAGGCTGACGCCAAAGTACTACTCAATACCGCGCTGGACGACCTGATCGCCGGACGCGCCCGCGAAGGCGAGCGCTTGGCCGAGCTGATTCATCAGCGCCTGACCGGTGTGCGTGAGCAGGTTGCCGAAGTGCGCCGCCTGCTGCCTGGCCTGCTGGAGCGCCAGCGCACGCTGCTGCTTGAGCGCCTGGAAACCGCCAAGGCCGAGCTCGACCCCCAGCGCCTGGAAGCTGAACTCGTACTACAGGCCCAGAAGGCCGACGTGGCCGAAGAACTCGACCGCCTCGATACCCACGTCGCCGAAGTAGAACGTCAGCTCACCCAGCAAGGCCCAGCAGGCCGACGTCTCGACTTTTTGATGCAGGAACTCAACCGCGAAGCCAACACCCTCTCGTCAAAGTCCATCGTCGCCGAAGAAACCCGCTGCGCCGTGGAGCTCAAGGTGCTGATCGAGCAGATGAGAGAGCAAATTCAGAATATTGAGTAAGGCTCTTCGACGTTAAGCGTGAAATTTACGACCAGAATGGCATCAGGGTGTACCTCTCATCAAGTCCACCGCTAATGCGTGACGATTTGCGTAGAAACAGCCTAATGTCCAGTCAGAAACAGAGCTGTTTTCTGAACACTAATAAACCGCGTAATGTCCCAAGTTTTTTGGCAATATATCAGCCTAACCGAGCTCATCTCCTTTTAATCAATCCCGTTCCGTTACTGCAAGGAGCATCTTATGCTGAAACATTTCTCCCGTGTTCTGCCAATAGCACTTCCACTACTATTTGTCACTACGCTTGCCGCTGCTGAACCCTTCGTATTTACCGCCATTCCCGATGAGGACGAGACACGCCTGCAGCAACGCTTCCAGAAGGTCGCCGACTACCTCGCCGACAAACTGGACGTCGAAGTACGTTTTGTGCCAGTAAAATCCTATGCCGCAGCGGTCACTGCCTTCCGAAACGATCAGGTGCAGTTGGCTTGGTTCGGCGGGCTCTCCGGCGTCCAGGCCCGTGAGCGAGTACCCGGCTCCAGAGCCTTAGCCCAAGGCATCGAGGATGCTGAGTTTCAGACCTACTTCATTGCCCACGAGAGCACAGGGCTGGAAGAAGGCGCAGGGCTGAACGATGCCATGCGTGACATGACATTCACCTTCGGTTCTAAAGGCTCTACCTCTGGACGCCTGATGCCCGAACACTTTCTGCGCAAAGCCTTTGGCGAGGCACCGGACGAGGTTTTCTCCCGTGTCGGTTTCAGCGGCAATCATAGTCGCACTGCCTCACTGGTCGCCTCCGGCGCCTACCAGCTCGGCGCACTCAACTACACCGTATGGGAAAACGAGCTCGAAGCCGGCAACCTCGATACTGACAGCGTCAAAGTCATATGGAAAACCCCGACCTACCCGGATTACCAATGGACGATCCGCGACGACGTCAACGAGCGCTTCGGCGAAGGCTTTGCTGATCGCGTCCAGCAGGCACTGCTCGACATGGAGGATCCTGCCCTCCTGGAGAGCTTCCCACGCTCAGGCTTTATTCCGGTGAATAACGACGACTACGAGATCATCCGCCAGGTCGGCCAGCAGCTCGACATCCTCGACTGATGAGCCCGCTTGTTCTTACCGATGAGGTAGCCGATTACGGCGGTAAACCTGTCATCGGACCGCTCAGCCTGACGTTGAGGCGCGGCGAACGTGTGGCATTGGTGGGTAAAAGTGGCGCTGGAAAATCGACGCTGCTGGGTGTCATGCAGCAGCGCTGGCGCCGCCATGGTGCAGCCCTAATGCCACAGCAACTGGGGCTGGTACCCTCGCTGAGTGTGTTCCACAATGTTTATATGGGTGGACTCGCCAACCATCCCACTTGGTACAACCTGGTTACCTTGGCACGCCCCTTTCGCCGTGATATCGACGCCATAATGCCACTACTTGAGCGCTTTGATATCGCCAATAAGTGCTGGTCCGCAGCCGGCGAGCTATCTGGTGGCCAGAGCCAACGCGTCGCAGCTGCCCGCGCGATTCATCAACAGGGCGATCTGTTGCTGGCTGACGAGCCGATATCGGCACTCGACGGTCCGCTGGCTGAACGGGTACTGAGAGCACTGGGCGAGACCTACCCCACATCGGTGCTGGCCATGCACGATGTAGAGCTGGCCCTGCGCTTCACTGATCGAGTTGTAGGCATTGTCGAGGGAGAAATCGCTTTGGATGAAGCCAGCCATCGAGTCTGCGCCCAAGACCTACTGATATTGTACTGACCTATGCGGCACTCAAAGACCGTCCGCACCAGCCTGGGCCTGGTTGTACTAGCCATCGTTTGTCTTGCCATGGCCGACTTGGAAATCAGCGCCCACTCGCCCTGGGCAGAGCTCGGCCGCTTGGCACTGGGGCTGGCCCATCCAGACTTTTCAACAGTAGACTATCTCGGCGAGGCGGTCGTGCGCACTCTAGCCTTTGCCTTCGTTGGTGTAGGGGTGGGGGCTGCGGCGGGAATGCTATTGGCACTGGTGTTTCACCATCGCGCAGTACGCACCACCTGTGCCTTCATACGCGCTATTCACGAGCTATTCTGGGCACTAATCTTCCTGCAGTTCTTCGGCCTGCACCCGCTGACCGGGGTACTCGCCATCGCCATCCCCTACGCCGGCATCTTCGCCAAAGTGTATGCCGAAATTCTCGATGAGAGCGACCTGCAGCCGTCAAAGGTGATTCCCCACGGTAGCAGCATTATCTCGGCCCTCGCCTATACTCGTTTTAGTCTGGCTTGGCCACATTTGGCCACCTATACCGCTTACCGCCTCGAGTGCGGCCTGCGCTCCAGCGCCGTACTAGGTTTTGTGGGCATACCCACACTAGGATTCTATCTGGAGTCCTCGTTCGCCCAGGGCCAGTACACCACGGTAGGTGCGCTGCTACTGCTGTTCTATGTGCTGATTGCCACCATCAGACTATGGGCCCCCCCGCGCCTGTTGCCGCTTTACCTGTTGGCCGCCCCTTTCCTACTCGGTGATGGCCTGCCGATTCGTTGGCAGAGCGTCTCGCGGTTCTTCACCGAAGACATCGTTCCCGAACCACTGCGCCAAGGCGAAGGATTTTCTGGGCTCATGCCTTGGCTGGGCGACTTGATCGCCAATGAAGCGCTGCCGGGCATCTGGAACACCCTGCTACTAACCCAAATTGCCTTGGTGGCGACCGGCCTGCTGGCGCTGGTTCTGTACCCGCTGATCTCACAGAATTTTACCGGGCGCCATATCACCGGCCGAATACGCAGGGCATTGGGGCATGGCTTGTTGGTAATTCTGCGCTCGACACCGGAATACCTGTTGGCCTTCATTTTACTGCAGCTATGGGGCCCATCAATGTTGCCAGCGGTGGTAGCACTGGCAATCCATAATGGCGGTATTATTGGCTATCTGGTAGGTCAACGCAGTAATACGATCACACTGCGCGCTGACGCACCGCGCGGCATTGAACGCTATGCCTTCGAACTCACTCCACGGCTTTATGGCCCCTTCCTTGCCCTGCTGTTCTACCGCTGGGAGATCATCATGCGCGAGACAGCCATCCTTGGCATTCTCGGCATCGCGACCCTTGGCTTCTATGTTGACAGCGCCATCCAGGAGATCCACTTCGATCAGGCGATGATCCTTATCCTGATCACCGCCCTGCTAAATATCGGCGTAGATATTCTGGCTCGGCATCTGCGCAACCGTCTGCGTCTACGGCACACTGCCAGCTGCGGGCCAGAGGCTACCGATGCTACTTCGTGAGGTCTGTCACGGCGCCTTCGCTGGCGGAACTGACCAGCCGCGCATACTTAGCCAGTACGCCACGGGTATAGCGCGGTGTGGGCTGCTGCCATGCTGAGCGACGGCGCTCCAGCTCTTTGCTGTCGATGGCCATGTCGATTGTATTGGCTTCGGCGTCAATGGTGATGACGTCGCCGTCTTCCACCAGCGCCAGCGGGCCGCCGTCGAAGGCTTCGGGCGCAACGTGGCCGACCACGAAGCCGTGGCTGCCGCCGGAGAAACGCCCGTCGGTGATCAGCGCCACATCGTTACCAAGCCCGCGACCCATGATGGCCGAGGTGGGGGTGAGCATTTCACGCATGCCGGGACCGCCTTTGGGGCCTTCGTAGCGGATCACCACCACGTCGCCGGCGACCACGGTGCCATCATTGATGCCTGACTGGGCCTGCTCTTCCGAGTTGAACACACGTGCGGTGCCGCGGAAGTGGGTGCCTTCTTTGCCGGTGATCTTGGCCACTGCACCATCCGGCGCCAAGTTGCCGTAAAGAATCCGCAGGTGACTTTCTGCTTTGATCGGCTTGTCCAGCGGTGCGATGATTTCCTGATCGTCCGGGTAGTGCGTCACCTCGGCCAGGTTCTCAGCCAGGGTCTTGCCGGTGACAGTCAGACAGTCGCCGTGCAACATGCCGGCTTCTAGCAGCACCTTCATCAGCGGCTGAATGCCACCTATTGCCACCAACTCGCTCATCATGTAGTGGCCGCTGGGGCGCAGGTCGGCGAGCAGCGGAACGCGCTTGCCGATTTCGGTGAAATCATCTAACGACAGCGGCACATCCAGGGTGCGTGCCATCGCGATCAGGTGCAGCACCGCATTGGTCGAGCCGCCCAACGCAATGATCACGGTAATGGCGTTCTCGAAGGCCTGGCGGGTCATGATGTCGGACGGCTTGATGTCTTTGTCCAGCAGCGCCAGTACTGCCTCGCCGGCGGCTTCGCAGTCGTCGCGCTTGTCGCGGGACACGGCATTCTGCGCCGAACTGCCGGGCAGGCTCATGCCCAGCGCTTCGATGGCCGAGGCCATGGTGTTGGCGGTATACATACCACCGCAGGAACCGGGGCCGGGAATTGCGGTTTCTTCAATCTGCTTGAGTTCGATCAGATCGATATCCCCGCGCGAGTGGGCGCCCATGGCCTCGAACACCGAGACGATATCGGTGTGGCCTTTCCCAGGCAGAATGGTGCCACCGTAAACGAAGACACTAGGGCGATTCAGCCGCGCCATGCCCATTAGGCAGCCCGGCATGTTCTTGTCACAGCCGCCGATCGCCACAATGCCATCGAAGCCCTCGCAACCGGCCACGGTTTCGATCGAGTCGGCGATGACTTCTCGCGACACCAGCGAGTACTTCATGCCTTCGGTGCCGTTGGCGATGCCGTCGGAAATGGTGATGGTGTTAAAGATCACCCCTTTACCGCCTGCTTCATCGGCACCGTCACGGGCATGCTCAGCCAGCTCATTGATATGACTGTTGCATGGCGTCACCATGCTCCAGGTCGAAGCGATACCCACCTGGGGCTTTTTGAAATCCTCGTCAGTAAACCCTACCGCGCGCAGCATCGCGCGGCCGGCTGACTTACCGGGGCCATCCACCACCGAGGAGGAATGACGGCGGCGTGGATCGTTGGGGGTATCGCTCATGAAAAGCTCCTGTAGCAGGTTGCAAAAAAGGGCACGATGGCGGTGAACCCTGCCTCGCACGCAAGGCCTGTCAAACCGCTCGCACCTGTCAAATCATCATGGTATCAGGCTGTCCGAGCTGGCGCTGCCACAGGACGGTCTTCGTAGGAACCATGTTGACATGGTGATGCAGGCCGCCAGGCCTGCCGAAGGTACCGATATTCAGCCAACATTCAGGGCGCCTGCGGCGCCCATCGCAGCCTGAAGGCAGCTCCTACCAGACCTGAACCGTGCCGTTGAACAGCTCTGCATGGATATGCGGCCGACATCACGGATTATTGCTGACTGTAATAAGCCGCAATGTCGGCGATATCCTCATCCGACAGATTGGTTGCCTGGGGTGTCATTACGGCAGACATTCCCCCCTTGCGCTGGTTTTCACGGTAGGCCTTCATTGAGCTTTCCAGGTAGTCAGCCGACTGGCCAGCTAGGTTCGGATAGATGTCAGCGGTAGCCATGCCGTCCTTGCCGTGGCAGGCCACACAGACTGCAATCTTCCCCCCGCCCGCCGCCGCATCACCGGCGGCACTTGCGGTGCTGGAAAACCCTACGACGCCCATCATCACGGCGATGGTCAGTCCCGCTGTGTGAATAATTTTCATGCTTCTAGTCTCCGTAAGCTAACGGCAGCCTGGCTACCTTGTAGTGCTATTAAACGTCGACTTCCCACCAAGGGACAAGCCGCACCCGTTTCTCCATCCATAGGCATTTGATTCACATCAAGGAAGGCACCAATACCTGTTGTGATAGCAGTCCGATACTGTCGAGTTACGTGTCAGAAGTGCTACGCTTCAAAAAGCGTCCTGAAAAGTAAAAAAAAGTGAAGTAAAGACAAAAACCACAGTTCGTGACCGCAATATCCTATCCGAGACTAACGAGTCATGCTTTACCACATGCGGCAGAGACAGCATGCATGATATCGAAGTAAGACAACCAGGTCAGATCAGTGCAGCTCTGGACTATCGCCCGGCTCGCTGACGACAGCTGTTGATAGAGGAGAACACCATGGGGATGTGGAAGCTGAAGCGCCGCGACTTCCTGAAAGGGCTCGGAATGACCGGTACCGGGGCCATGCTCAGCGGCAATGTATGGGCGCTCAACCGGCTCGAACCCATCGGAGACACACTGGCCAGCGAGTATCCTTATCGCAGCTGGGAAGACCTGTACCGCAACGAATGGACCTGGGACAGCATCGGCCACGCTGCCCACTGCATCAACTGCATGGGCAACTGCGGCTGGAACATTTACGTGAAGGACGGCATCGTCATTCGCGAAGAACAGATTGCGAAGTATCCCCAGGTCAACCCCAATATCCCTGACGCCAACCCGCGCGGCTGTCAGAAAGGGGCCATACACTCCACGGCCATGTACGAAGCCGACCGCCTGCGTTATCCGCTGAAGCGAGCCGGCAAGCGCGGTGAAGGCAAGTGGCAGCGTATCTCCTGGGATCAAGCGACCGAGGAAATCGCCGACAAGATCATCGACATCTTCGAAAAATACGGTCCCGGCAAATTAAAGACCCACCAGGGGTCTGGTAACCAGAGCATGGTTCGCCAATCCGGGCCTGCTCGCTTTGCCGCTCTGGTGGGCGGTATCCAACTTGATGGCTTTACCGTCGTCGGCGATCTGTTGACCGGCGCGCACCTGGCCTATGGTAACCCGCTGGAAAGCTTTACCTCTGACGCCTGGTTCGATGCCGACTACATCATGCTCGGCATGATCAACCCTAACGCCACCCGCATTCCTGATGCGCACTATATCTGGGAGGCCAAGTACAACGGCGCGCGCATCACCAGCACCGCACCCGACTACAACCCCAGCGCTATTCACACCGATCTGTGGATGCCCATCAAACAGGGCTCTGATCCGTTCCTGGCCATGTCGCTGGTTAACGTCATCATTGAAGAAGACCTGTTCAAGCCAGCGTTCATGAAAGAGCAGACCGACCTGCCAATGCTGGTGCGCGTCGATAACAACAAACTGCTGCGCGAAGCGGATCTGGTCGACGGCGGCTCTGATGAAGTGTTCTATCACTGGGATCTGAACACCAACCAGGCAGTAAAAGCCAACGGCTCCATGGGTGATGACACCAAGACCCTGGCGCTGGGCGAGGTCGACCCGGCCTTGGAAGGCACCTTTGAGGTCGACGGTATTGCCGTGACCACCTCGTTTGAGCATGTAAAAAAGGAAGCGGCCAAATACACCCCGGAAAGCACCCAGGAAAAAACCGGTATCCATCCGGACATTGTGCGCCAAGAAGCGCGCCACCTGGCTGCCGCCAACAAAGCCATTATCATGCTGGGCTACATCACCTCCAGCTACTCGAACTGCCTGTATACCTGCTGGGGCTATGCGCTGGCACTGGCCCTGACCGGACACGGGGGCAAGACCGGAGGCCTGGATACCTCCTGGGTGGTGTGGAACCACCCGCGCTGGACAGAGCTTGCCGGCTTTGAAGGCAAAAAATCAGCACGTCTGGAACCTGGCGGCCTGGGCGAGTTTCTGCGCGGCGGCATGATGGAGGGTGCTCGCAAGCACTTTGACAACGCCAAGCTCAAGGAGCGCGTCGGCTTCGATCTCGATGAGATGGAAGAGATGATGAACGAGTCGATGGACAAAGGCTGGATGCCCTACTACGGCGAAATCAAGGGCATGATCTCGATCGCTGACAACACCTTCCGGCGTAACAAAATGTCGGAAAAGTACCGCGAGGAACACCTGCGCCAAGCCGAAGAGCTGTATGTGAACATCAATGCGCGCATGGACTCCACTGCTGAGTGGGCCGACTATGTGCTGCCCGCGGCCAGCCACTACGAAGCCTGGGATATTCGCACCCAGGGTTACCACCGCTTTGCCAATGTCTTTACCCGCTCAGTAGAACCGGTGGGCGAGTCCAAACCCGACTGGGACATCATGGCGCTGCTGACCAAAAAGATTCAGGAGCGCGCCATCGCCCGCGGTATCGGCCCGATCGAGGATGGCGATGTGACCCGTGACCTGCACACCATTCACGATGACTTCACACGCCAGGGCACGCTCAACACCGATTATCAAGTGCTCAAGCACATCATCGAGGATTCTCCGGAATTCGGTGGCGTGACGCTGGAAGAAGCCGCCGAAAAGGGCTTCATCGTGATGAATGAGCACGCCGGCCTGAACCAACCGCTGAAGCCAGATGAGGGGTATAACCCGTTCACCGCGCAAACGGTTGACAAGAAACCCTACGACACACTGACCGGTCGCATCACCTTCTATTGTGACCACCCATGGTTTGAAAAACTGGACTCCACCGTCCCCACGGCGCGCCTGTACGCTGGGCCAGAAGCCTCCAACTATCCGTTGAACTTCTATTCGCCGCACGCCCGCTGGGGTATTCACTCCAACTGGCGCAGCAACAAATACCTGCTGCGCCTGCAGCGCGGTGAACCCAACATCTATATCAACCCGCAGCTGGCCGAACAGAAAGGGATCAAGGACGGCGACACGGTACGACTGTTCAACGCCAACGGTGACTTCTTTGCCCAGGCCAAGTTCTACCCCAGCATCCCGGTGAACTCGATCATGATGGAACACGGCTGGGAGCCGCATCAGTACATCAAGCGCCGCAACATGAACATGTCCCACGCTGTGTTCCTGCAACCACTGGAACTGGCGGGCGGCTGGGGGCACTTGAAGTTCATTTACGCCATGTGGAATGCCAACCAGCATATCCATGAAACCAGCTACGACATCGAGCTGGCCAAGGCCGAAGACATCGCCGATCCGCGCGTCGTTTAAAAGGAGATTCTCATGGCTGTCAAACGCCAACTCAGCATGGTGATGGATCTGAACAAGTGTATCGGCTGCCAGACCTGTACTGCGGCTTGCAAGCTGATGTGGACCAACCGCAATGGCCGTGAATTCATGTACTGGAACAACGTGGAGACCCAACCCGGGCTGGGCTACCCGCGCGACTACCAGAACATGGGCGGTGGCTTCGACAAGGAAGGTGCCCTGCGCCTGGGCCGTCAGCCCAGCCAGGAAGACTACGGCATTCCCTGGGAGTACAACTACGAAGAAGCGCTGATGACCGGCACCGACCCGTGGCTGCGCCCTAACGTCAAGCCGACCTGGGGCGCCAACTGGGACGAAGACAAAGGTGAAGGCGACTACCCCAACAGCTACTATTTCTACCTACCGCGCATCTGTAACCACTGCGCCAACCCGGCCTGCCTGGCGGCCTGCTCACGCAACGCCATCTACAAGCGCCAGGAAGACGGCATCGTATTGGTCGACCAGGAGCGCTGCCGGGGTTACCGCTACTGCGTCAACGCCTGTCCCTACAAGAAGATCTACTTCAACGAAGAACTCTCCAAGTCAGAGAAGTGCATCTTCTGCTATCCACGTATCGAGAAAGGACTGCCCACCGCCTGCGCCCAGCAGTGTGTTGGCCGCATCCGCTGGATCGGCTATCGCGACGACGAGGAAGGCCCGATCCATCAGCTGGTGGAAAAGTACAAGGTCGCCTTGCCGCTACATGCCGAGTGGGGCACCCAGCCCAACGTGTTCTATATCCCGCCTACTTCACCACCAAAATTCGGTGAAAACGGCGAGCAGCTCGACGAGTCGCGGATTCCATTGTCGTACTTGGAAAGCCTGTTCGGCCCACGCGTCGGCGAAGTGCTGGATACCCTGGCCAAAGAACGCCAGGCCAAGGCCGACGGCAAGGAAAGTGAGCTGATGGACACCCTGATCGGCTACAAACACGCCGAAATGTTCAAGTTGAGCTGAGGCTGGGAGAGACGCCATGACTGCATCCGCCGCATCTCCCGCAGCACTGCCCGAAGCCGAGCGCCTCGCCGCCCGGGAGACATTGTACCGCCTGGCCGCCGCACTGCTGGGCTATCCGTTGGCCGAGACCCAGCAGGCGCTGGAAGACGGGCGTCTGCATGACACCCTGAGCCAGGCCTGGCAGACGCTCACCGGTGAGCCCTGGCCAGCCCTTGAGCCCAGCGCCAACCTGACCGATCTCGAGGTTGGCTACATGGCCACCTTCATCCACGGCCGACGCGGCAAGCCCCGGGTACCATTGGTGGCCAACGCCTATGAAGAGCTGCTGGCCGGCGAAACACCCGCCGGGCACATGCTCAACGTGCAGGCCTATTATCGCCACTTCGGCCTGCAGCCCGCGTTAGGTGATGAAGGGCTCACCGACGAGCCCGACCACTTGGTCGCCATGCTCGAATTCTGTGCCCTGCTGTGCCATATGGAAGCCCAGGCACTGGCCAGCGACCGCGACGCCGCACCCTATCGCCGTGCTCAGCGCGACTTTGTGGCACGCCACCTGTCACCGCTGCTGCATATCGTCAAGGCACACTTCGCCACCGAGAACCAGCATGGGCTCGATGCCACCCTGACCCAGCTGCTCAATACACTGCCCAGCTGGGCCGACAGTCAGCGCGCCGCATTAGAGGCGCAGGTCGGACCCTGTCCGCGCCCCGATCAGAACAAAGCTTCAAGGGCGTCCGCGAGCCAGGCCCTGTGGGACTGAAGTACGTGCTAAACGCGCCTTTCCACGCGCTCATACTGTTGAGGAACCACGCCATGAGACTGCGTCACTTTTTTCAAACCTGTACGCTGGCCACGCTGGCGCTGGTATTTGCCGCCACAGGTGCACTTGCCGATCACGATGAACGCAACCCCAACGTCACCGAAATCAATCCCGGTGACACCGTCAAGGTATCGCGCATTCCCGGCACCATCTACCTGCGCACTCAGGACGACCCGGATGATCTGATCTGGGACCGCCTGCCCATGTATCGCACCACGCTGCTGCCAGCCCCACCAGTCCATCAGTCGGTCACGCTGCGCTTCAAGAACGAGGTCGAGGAAGGCAAGCACCTGTACTTCCAGGTGGCCCGCTCCGACGATCGCTTCTATATCCGCATGCGTTGGAAGGACAACAGTGAAGATCGCGCTTCCACGGTGGACAGCTTCCGCGATGGCGTGGCCGTACAATACGCGCTGGGCGATACCGACACCTCCTACATGATGGGTAGTGGCCCGGAGAACCCCGTCAACATCTGGTACTGGCGTGCCGATCACGAACAGCGTGTCGAGAACCTGGCCGCTGGTGGCTTCGGCAGCACCACCCTGTTGCCCGAACAGGACGTCAGCGGCGCCAGCGCCTACATCACCGATGAAATTACCCAGAACAACCAGTGGCACGTGGTCATGTCGCGCCCCTTCAATGTCGAGAACCCTGCCAACAAGCACGAGGTAGATTTCGACCGGGACCGGGTACCCATGGGATTTGCCGTGTGGCAGGGTAGCGACGCGGAACGCGACGGCAACAAGCGCGTTACCCACACCTGGATCCTGCTGGATACCGGCATTGACGACAGCGCTGCGGCTGATGACAACGCTGAAGCTCAAGCTGACGCCACAGCCGATACCGACGCAGATACACAGGGCTGATACACAGGGCTGATACACAACACTGAGGAGGTAACGACGATGTCGGTTTCCCATTTTCCCGCCGGCGGTCGTGACCCGCTGGCGTTGGCCCCGGCTAACTGTGGCCGGGGTCACGCCTGCCAATTCTGCCCCGAGGAAAGCACCTGCAGCCTCGACAAGCCCAAACACGAAAAGCACCTGATCGAGTCGCGTCTGGAGCAGGTCGGCCAGATCCTGCTGGTCATGGCCAACAAGGGCGGTGTGGGCAAGAGTACCGTCTCGGCCAACCTGGCCGCCGGGCTCGCCGCCCGTGGCTACCGGGTCGGCGTCGCTGATGCCGACATCCATGGTCCCAACCAGAGCCGCTTCTTCGGTTTTGTTGGCGAGCGCATCCGCCTCGGTGGATACGGCCTGACCACCCAGGATTTTCAGGCCGAGAGCATTGAGCACCCGATCAAGGTCGGCTCACTGGCCTTCATGATGGAGAGTGACGACACGCCCATCGTGTGGCGAGACGCCTACAAGCACGACTTCATGCACCACCTGATCGGTTCCTTCGACTGGGGCGCGCTGGATTTTCTGGTGGTAGACATGCCGCCGGGCACCGGCAACGAGCTGATTACCCTGGCCGACATGCTGGAGGGCCAGAACGTAGCCGCCCTGCTCGCCACCACGCCCCAGGAAGTGGCGCTGATGGACAGCCTCAAGGCGGTGCGCTTCTGTCAGGAACGCAGCCTGCCACTGCTCGGCGCGGTCGAAAACATGTCCGGCGTGACCTGCCCTCACTGCAGCGGCGAATTCCACCTTTTCCCGCGCGGGCATATTGCCCAGGCGCTGGCCGAGCACGACGTCGAGTCACTGGCGCAGATCCCGCTGTCGCCGGCGCTGGCCAGCGGTTCCGATAGCGGACGCCCGATCGTCATCGACACCCCGGACAGCCCTGAAGCCCTTGCCTTTGCCCCGGCAATAGACACCTGTGTCGCACATGCAAAAACCCTGTTCACCGAGGCCGCTGCGCACTCGCTCAACGCACTGGTCGAAGATGCCAGCAGTGAGATCGACGCCGCCCTGGCCGATGTGCCTGAAGAACAACGTGAAGCGCTGCGCGAACAGCTAGCCGACCTACTGCGGCGTTGAACATCACCTTGCCCTTTTTACACAACGTCTTTTTCCAGGATGTTCTTCCAGGACGATATTGATGACCCAGACAGCCAACGCGGATCGCCGCCGCTTCTTCCGTCAGATGCTCGACAGCGCCAACCCCGATGCCCCCCAGCGCGCGCCCTGGCACCGTGTACCCGAAGTCGGTGCCGGCGACGGCGACGTATTGTGGTCCGGCTGGGCCGGCGACGGCGAGGTATTCGTGGTCGGCGATGAAGCCATGGTGCTGCATTTCAATGGCCAGACTGACCGTCAAGACCGGCTTTGGCAGCCGATGGAAGTGCCCACCAACCTGCCGCTGCATGGCATCTGGGGACTGTCACGAAACAGCCTGTTTGCGGTGGGCTGGATGGGCTGCGTGCTGCACTTTGACGGCAGCCGCTGGCATCAGCTGCGCGGCGGCGTGGTCGATCCCGACAACCAGCGCTTCACCGCCTGCGTAGAAAACACCCCGCTGTTTGCCATCGACGGCAACGCCAAAGGCCACGCCTGGGCGGTGGGCGATGACGGCATCATCCTGCACTTTGATGGCAGTGAGTGGCAGCAGGAGCAGAGCCCCACCCGCATCAATTTGCGTGCCGTGGCCTGCACCCCCAACGGCAGCGTCTTCGCCGCCGGCGGCGAGGGCACTGTGGTCCGCCGCTCCCCCGACGGCGACTGGGAGCAACTCGACTGCCCGCTGGGCTCGGGCTTTCAAACCCTGCTGGTGCTCGACGACGACTCACTACTGCTCGGCGGTGGCCGCTATTTCGTCGATCACGGCGGCTTTCGCGGCGAACTGGTGAGCTATCACAACGGGCACTTCGAGCCCATCGACATCGAAACACCCATGCCACGGCTGCGGTCGCTCAAGGCCTACAAGCAGGGTGTACTGATCGTCGGCGATCGCGGCCATCTCTTCTATCTGCGCAACTATCTGCAAAGCGCTCCACAGGGGCAAGGCGCCAAGACAAGCCTGCACCAGCTGGAAAGCAACTGCCATCACGATCTGATGGACATCGTGCCGCTGTCTACCGGCGAGGCACTGGTGGTCGGCGACTTCGGTACCATTATGACCGCCGCGCCTGACTTCATCGATGCTCTGGCCCCAGCAGTGACCGACGCCGCCGAGCAAAGCCGCTGGGAAGCCATGACTTCGCCCACCGACCGCCAGCTATGGAACCTGTGGGAAACGCCCCAGGGCGATTGCTACGCGTGCGGCGAGTCCGGCACCGTGCTACGCCTCGACGGCGACACCTGGCAGGCGCTGCCTGCGCCCAGCGACCTTAACGTGCACTGCATCTGGGATGCCGGCGAGGGCGGCCTCTTTGCCGCCGGCCAGCTGGGGCGTATCTACCGCTTTGACGGCAGTGAGTGGCGGCTGCACTTTGACCTACACCTGGACCTCACTATCCTGTCCATGTGGGGCACCCGCCCCGACTCGATCTTCGCCGTGGGCGATGAAGGCCTGGTGCTGCACTTCGACGGCTTGAGCTGGAAGCGCCTGCCCAGCGGTACCGTCTCGGCGCTCTACCACTTGTGGGGCATGGACGATGAGCACCTGCTGGCGGTGGGCGACTTCGGCCTGGTGCTGCGCTACAACGGCCGCGAATGGGCCGACTTCAGCGCTGGCACAGAACACTTCCTCTACGGCGTGTGGGGCGACGCCCTGGACAACATTTACGCGGTCGGCCTGTCCGGCACCCTGACTCACTTTAACGGCCAGCGCTGGCAGCTGATGCCTATCCGCGTGCGCGACGATCTGCTGTCGATTACCGGCTCACCAGCCGCCGGCGTTTACGCCGTCGGCACTCACGGCTGCGCCTTGCGCCTGGACAATGGCCAGTGGTTGACCGAGACCACCGGCACCGAACTCGGCCTGCGCGCCGTTCGCGCCACCCGCAGCGGCATCGTCTACGCCGTTGGCGACCAGGGCACCATCCTGCGCAGAACGTGAACCACTACACTGTGATGCGAACCCGCCGCGCAACCACGGCGGTTTTTTTACCACCTAACCCCCTCTCCACGCTGCTTTATCTTCACACCGCCCGCCACCACTCTTTTCCGACAACCGTACTTGCATCCTCAGATAGAAACAAATACCATTTGATAACAATTTCTATTAGCGAAGCTTTGTCATCATGAGCCCGACCAAACCGCCAGATAACAGGCACAGCGCTGCTTCTCGTGAGCCGCGCTGCCTGAACGTTCACGACGACACGGTCACCAGCGATACGCTGCTGGGTGACACAGGCCTGCTGGTGATCGAGCACAACGGCCGCTGCTACCAGCTGCGCCGTACGCGTAATGACCGACTGATTCTGACCAGCTGAGGCTGTCTGAAACACAACGCCACTCAACCTTACTGGAAAACACCAAACACCAAGCAATACCACTAACAATTCACGCCAGCCCGGGCACCGCCCCAGCCAGCCAGAAACCCTTAATTGGATGCCCCGACCGATGAACGCTACGTTTCACGGCATAGGGTGGCTGGCTGTGATTGGCTGCGCCACTTTTCTGCCTAGCGCTATTGCTGACACCCAGGCTCTCGCCTCCGTCAGCGATGCTGCTGTCGCCAGCACCTCTCAACCTGACATGGTAGTGATCGGCACTCGATACCCGGGGGATGTGCACCGAACCCCCATGATCATTGACGTGGTTGACCGCAGCGATCCGGAACTCGCCACCGCGACACGCTGGGAAGACGCTTTATCTCAACAGCCTGGCGTGCACGTCAGCGGCAGTGGCCGACGCAACGGCCAGTTCTTGAGCATGCGCGGCTTTGGCAAGAACGGTGTACAGGTACGCCTTGATGGCGTCCGCCAGGATATCAATACCGGTCATATCGGCAGCTATTTCGCCGATCCTGCCCTGATCAGGGAAGTACAGATTGCTCGCGGCGCACTGTCCAGTTTTTATGGCAGCAATGCCATGGGCGGCGTGGTCAGTCTGTCAACCGTGGATGCCGACGACCTGCTAGCACCGGGTAACAACGGCGGAGTACGCCTGAATATTGCAGGCGCCAGCGCGGCCAGGGGGCGGGAGACAGCGAACGCCAAGGGCTCGTCTCGCTGGGCTACAGCAACTCGGGTGACATCCGCCGTGCCGGCGGCCAGGAGGCCAAAGACAACGCCAACTTGCGCAGCCTGTTGGCTAAAGGCAGCCTGCAGCTGAACGCCGACCATCAGCTGAAAGCCAGCTGGCAACACTACGACGAACGCGCGCGCCAACCCGCCAATCCGGAGCTGGTAGTGCCCAGTGACGGCACGGGCCTGGTCGATCGTGACGTTACCAGTGATAACGTCCAGCTGATGCACCGCTGGCAGCCTGTTGCTACGACCCGCATCGAGAACCGATTGAGTTTGAGCCGACAGGATATCGACAGCGACGACGGCTCGCGCACCCTAACCCGCTACGGACTGCAAAGTGACGGCTACCACCACCTCAATCATGACTGGCTGGCTCAGACGCTGTCTTTCGGCGCCGAGTTGGAGCGCGCCGACCAGTCACCTGACGGTGCCGTGTCGGGCTTTCCTGATGCCGATATCGACACCGCTGCCGTTTATATTGACGACACCCTAACTGCCGGCAGCTATCTGAGCGACGGCGGTGCCGGTGAGTTCGATCTTGGCCTGGGCGTGCGTTACGACCACTTTCGCGCCAAAGACGGCACCCATCGCGAAAGCAACCATGATCATGTGTCACCCAAAGTGCGCCTTTCCTGGCGGCCCGACAGCAGCCTGATGTTCTACACGGGTTATGCCGAAGCCTTCCGCGCGCCCAGTCTGAGCGAGCTGTACGCCGATGAGCGCCACTTCGCAGGTTTCTGTGCTGGCCCCTTCTTCTGCGCGCCGGATAATTTTTGGGTGTCCAACCCCGATCTCAAGCCCGAAACCAGCAAAACCTGGGAAAGCGGCTTCAACTGGCAACAGGGCGACTGGTCTCTGCGCGCCAGCTATTTCGACACCAACGCCGACGACCTCATCGACACCGACGTCAACCTGATGGCTGGTACCACCCAGGCTATCAACGTCGCGCGTGCCAAGCTGTGGGGCTATGACCTGCGGTTGGGCTGGCAGCCGGAAGCAATGCCGGCATTGAGTGTCTCTGGCGGGCTTTCAGAGGTTACCGGCCGCAACCGCGACAATGGAGAAGGGCTGAGCCACCAGACACCCCCCGAAGCCACGCTGGGTGTGGACTGGCACTTCACGGATGCCAGTCTGACGCTTGGCTGGCGCGGCCGCTTCGCCCAGTCATTCGACAAGACCGAGGAGGGTCGCCTACCCGGCTACGGTCTCAACGACCTGCAAGTCAGCTGGCAAGCCATGCCAGCTTTCACCGCCGCACTGCGTCTGGCCAACCTGACCGATCAGGTCTGGTATCGCCCTGACGGCAGCCTCGGCAGTGGGCGCAGCCTACTCGCCAATTTCAGCTACCAGTGGTAGGAGACCTTCCCATGACGAACCTTGCCATGACCGATCTTTGCATGAGTGAAACTTCCATGACCGACGACAGCCGCACTGCGATTCTCGACGCCTTCCACTCACTACGTTCAAGCTCACCCACCACGCCAGCCATCATGCTGGCCGAACGTCTCGGCATCAGTGAGGGCGCGTTACAGGCAGCACGCTTAGGCGAAGATGTTGTCACCATCACGCTGTCACCTAAGGCCCTCGCTGCGCGCTTTGCCAGCCTCGGGCGTGCCAAGGCGCTGACCCGCTCACGCCATGCTGTACTTGAACAGCAAGGCTATTACCCACTTCTGCAGGGCGGAGCCCACGCAGGCCTGATGCTGGACCCAGGCGGGCTCGACCTGCGCTTGCTGTTCGGCCACTGGCACTGGGCCTGCCTAATTCGCGATACTCTCCCGAATGGCGAACGCTTAAGCGTGCAGATATTTGACCGCTATGGACGTGCCGTACACAAGCTATTCAGCCTGAGCAGTGCGCCTTCCGATACATGGCAAACGCTGTGGGACGAGGGCACCATCGACTGCCCTGAGTTCGTCGGTCAGGCCGAGCCCGACACTCCAGCTGCACCAATTCAAACCCCACCCGGGTTGGCCGAGGACTGGGCCAGCCTGAGTGACGTGCATCAGTTTTTTGGCTTGCTGCGTCGCCATCACCTGACCCGCCACCAAGCCAACAGCCTGATGGAAGGCCATTTCACCCGCGCAGTGCCCAAAAATAGTGTGGAGCAACTGCTGACTAAGGCCGCCAACGACGGACTATCGATCATGCTGTTTGTCGGCAATCCCGGCTGCGTACAGATTCGCACCGGCATCGTTCCGCAGCCAGTACGTGCTCGCGGTTGGCTGAATCTGTTTGCTGAAAACGCCACCTTGCACCTGGATGACGCCGCTATCGAGCGCGTCTGGGAGGTTCACAAACCCAACCGTGACGGCGGTGTCACCAGCCTTGAGGCATTTGATGCCCGAGGCGAACTGGTGCTTCAGATCTATGGTGAACGTCGTGAGGGCAGCGCCGAATCACCCCGTTGGCGCACCTTGCTGGAAAAACTCGGCCACCGCCATCAAGCCGCTTGAGGACATCTCATGTTGCGCAAGTTCTTGACCACTCCAACGCTGAAGGCAAGGCGCAAGCCGTGTGCCCTGTTCATCGGCCTGCTGCTGATACTGGCCATCGGTCTTAGCAGCCTTGCCATGGGTAATACCGACACTGGCACCCAGTCCGGAACACGTGTGTTGGTGCTCGGCGGCGATGTGGCAGAAATTGTTGCCGAGCTGGGCGCAGCAGATCAGCTGATTGCACGTGACGATACCGTGACGTACCCACCAACGCTGACTGAACTCCCCTCGGTGGGCTATCTGCGCAATCTGTCGAGCGAAAGCGTGCTAAAGATAAAACCAGACCGAATCATCGCCAGTGCCGAAGCCGGCCCCCGCGAAGTACTGGCACAGATTGAAGCCACTGGCGTTTCCTTGGCGCGTATCCAACTGCCTGACAGCCAGCCTTCCGTCCGGGCACTTTTTCTGTCGACACAGCTCGACAGCAAAATCCGCCAGGTAGCCCATGCGATTGGCCGAGATGCTCAAGGCGCTGCCCTCAGCGCGCGCCTAGCCAGCCGCTACCAGCAGGTGAACGCACTGCCTGAACTGAACGGACTCAAGGTGATGTTTCTGCTCCACCACGGGGGCATGACACCTATGGTGGGAGGCCGCAGCACCAGTGCGGATCGCGTGATCAAGCTGCTCGGCGCCAGCAACGCCTTTGCTGATTTCGAAGGCTACAAACCAGTATCTGCCGAGGGCCTGATTCCTGCAGCACCTGAGGTCGTGGTACTGCCCCAAAGGGGTCTTGAAGCACTAGGCGGCGAAGACGGATTATGG
>NZ_JBQDJZ010000008.1:15448-45124 GCF_052095765.1 Halomonas sp. | reverse complement strand
TAAATCGCGTATCCTGGGGGCTTGGCAGCCGCTTTCTTGAGGACGACAGCGGGCGTCAGCGTCTTTCGCTGGGTGTTGGGCAAGCGCTGTACTTCGAAGATCGCCATATAGGTATGGAGGGTGATCCGGATACGCTGCCGCGCAATCCTCAGCAATTTTACCAGAGTACGCGCAAGCGCTCGCCTCTGGTGACGCGGCTGGACTGGCAGGTAACCGACCAGTGGCGCAGCTACTGGGAATGGTTATATGACGATCATCAGCGCCGGACTGATCGGGCAACCTTGGGTATTCAATACCGCGCAGATGCGGGCCACGTGCTTAACTTCGGGTATCGCTGGGAGGCTGAAGGCTTCAACCCCTTCGCTGACGAAGATGACCGATTGAGCTATAACCGCGAAGAGTATGACATGTCGTTTGCCGTGAAAGCGCTGCCGCAGCTTGACGTTATCGGGCGGGTGATTTACGACAACACCAATGATCGGGCACTAGAGCAAATGGCCGGTGTGCAGTGGAATGACTGCTGTTATGGCCTCCAGTTGGTGTGGCGGGAGTGGATAGACGACAACAATACGGCCAATACCCTCAGAGATGATACAACCGACCGGGGAGTTTTCCTGCGCTTCGTCTTTAAGGGGCTGGGTGGCGTGGGCGGTGCAGCCGATACGTACTTTAGCAGCGCGATACCAGGGTATCGTGGCGCAGAACTTGAATAAGCCACAGAGCTACCAATCATGAACAGAGGGAAGAGACATATGGTGAGTCAACGTATCATGGCGCTGGGCTTGGCGCTGTGCCTGGGGCTGAGTGCTTTAAGTGCGCAGGCGCAGCAGCGCGAGCCGCTGGATCGTATTGCTGTGGTGGTCAATGAAGGGGCGGTGATGGTCTCTGAGTTGAATGACCGTATTGAGCAGACAAGAATGCAGCTCCAGGCCCGGGGCCTTGAAGAGCCACCTGCGCAGGTGCTGAGTGAGCAGGTAGTAGACCGCATGATTCTTGAAGAAATCCAGCTGCAGCGCGCTCAGGAGGCCAATCTCAGCGTGGACCCTACCGAGCTGAACCGCCAACTACGCGCGGTTGCCGAGGGTAACGGACTAAGTCTGGAGCAGTTTGCCGATCGCCTGGAGGCCGATGGCATGTCGCTGGAGGTGGTGCGTGAGCAGGTGCGACGTGAAATGCTGATGCGTGAGCTCCAGCAGCGCGAGGTGGCTGGTCGGGTCAATCTTTCTGAGCGTGAGGTGGATCGTTTCATTGAGCAGCAGGGTAATGCCATCAGCCGTGAACAGGCCCGCCAGGAGTTGTTTCAGCGCAAGGTGAATGGCGAGATGGAAACCTGGCTGCAGGAAATCCGCGCCGAAGCCTTTGTGGATGAGCGTCTCGGGTTCAATTCGTGACCCAAAGCCCGACTCAAGGCCCGATACTGGCCCTGACAACCGGTGAGCCGGCCGGCATTGGCCCAGAGCTTGCCGCTATGCTGGCTGGTAGAGCAAATACCGGTCATCGTGTGGTCGCCATTGGGGATCCTGAGCTTCTGGCTCAGCGCGCAGCGCTGCTGGGTGACTTCCAGTCGTCGCCTCTGGAGATTGTTGAGATTGGTCTTGATGATGAGGTTCCCCAGGCCAGACCGGGTCGGCTGCCGGTATGGCCAGTGACGCTGGCTGAGCCGTCTAGGCCCGGGGTGCTGAATACCGCCAATGCTGACTATGTGCTCAGAACGCTGGATCTGGCTGTGAAAGCCTGCCAGAGCGGCGCTGCCCAAGGCATGGTGACTGCGCCGCTGCATAAGGGTGTGATTCGTGACGCGGGACATCACGCCTTTACCGGCCACACAGAGTATCTGCGCGACGCCTGTGGCGTTGATGAGGTAGTCATGCTGCTGGCGACGGACCAGGCCTTGCATGCCAGTGCTCCAGGCTGGAAGGGAAGTGCTGCACTACGGGTCGCGCTGGTGACTACGCATTTGCCGCTGCGTGATGTGGCTGACGCCATCGTGCCGTCGCGTCTTGAGCAGATCATCGAGCTGCTGGCCGCTGACCTGACACGGTGGTTTGGCCTGAAAGCGCCGCGCATTGCGGTCTGTGGCCTGAATCCCCATGCCGGGGAGGACGGGCACCTGGGCACTGAGGAGCGCGATATTATTTCGCCAACTCTCCATCGGTTGCGCCAACGTGGCTATATTCTCGATGGCCCCTTGCCGGCCGATACGCTGTTTACCCCGCCACATCTTGCTGGGATTGATGCTGTGCTTGCCATGTATCACGACCAGGGGTTGGCGGTGCTCAAGTACGCCGGATTCGGCCGCGCCGCCAATATCACCCTGGGATTGCCGCTGGTGCGGACGTCGGTGGATCACGGCACTGCCCTGAACATTGCCGGCACAGGCACTGCCGATCCGGCCAGTTTACGTGTGGCAGTGAATCTGGCTGCTGACATGGCAGAGTACGAACAAAGGACTTCCGAATGACTTCCCGGCCTGTGTTACACCGCGCCCGCAAACGCTTTGGTCAGAACTTCCTGCGTGACCGTGGGATCATTTCGGCCATCGTTCGCTCCATTGGGCCACGCCCCGGCGAGCGTCTGGTGGAAATTGGCCCGGGGCAGGGGGCTTTGACTGAGCCCTTGATCGAGGCAACGCAAGGCCATCTGGAAGTCATCGAGCTTGATCGCGACCTGATTCCAGGCCTTCGGGTGCAGTTTTTTAACCACCCCGGCTTCGTCATTCATGAAGGCGATGCGTTGAAGGTCGATTTTCGTGAGTTGTGTGGAGAAGGTGCGCCACTCCGAGTAGTCGGCAATCTGCCTTACAATATTTCCACGCCATTGATTACCCATTTATTGGGCGCTGGCGATGCCGTTGCAGACATGCATTTTATGCTGCAGCAGGAAGTGGTGGAACGGCTTGCTGCGTCTGAAAATGACTCCCAGCGAGGCCGGCTTTCAGTGCTGGCGCAATATTACTGTAGTGTTGAATCACTGTTCAGCGTTCCGCCGGAAGCCTTTGTGCCGCAACCTAAGGTGGTTTCTGCTGTGGTGCGGCTTACACCACACGCCACCTTGCCGTATCAGGCCAAAGACGAAACGCTGCTGTTCTCGGTTGTTCGCGAGGCTTTTGCCCAGCGTCGCAAGACCCTGCGTAACAACCTCAAGTCGCGACTGGATGATGCGGCTTTTGCGGTGCTGGATATTGACCCCGTGCGCCGCCCCCAGACACTGAGCGTGGAAGAGTTTGTGCGCATCGCCGACTATATTGTCGATCGCGGTGACGGTTATGCCCCCGACGGTGAGGAGCAGAATACATGAGCCGTGCATGTGCCGACCAGGTTGAAGTGCAGGTGGTGCCTGACTTCTGTAGCGAGGAGTCCGATGTGGATGAATCGCGCTTTGTCTTCAAATACACCATCAATGTGCATAACCACTCCGGGCAGAACATGCAGCTGCTAGCTAGGCACTGGAAAATCACCCAGTCCAGCGGCGAGGTCCATGAGGTGCGGGGCAAAGGGGTGGTCGGCCAGCAACCGATGATAGCCCCTGGTCAGGCCTTCAGCTACACCAGTCGGGCGATAATCGACGGCCCGGTGGGAGTGATGGAAGGCTCTTTCACCTGTGTAGACACAGCGACCCAGCGGCCTTTTGAAGTGGCTGTTTCAGCGTTTCGTTTGGCAGCACCTAACCAGGTGCATTAATAGAGGCTGTCATGACGACCTATGCTGTCGGGGATCTTCAGGGCTGCCATGCTGAATTTGTCGAGCTGTTGGAGCGACTGTCCTTCCGGCCTGGCCGTGACCAGCTGTGGCTGGCGGGAGATCTTGTCAATCGTGGGCCGGCATCCCTTGAGTGTTTGCGTGAGGTGATGGCGCTAGGCAGCAGTGTCAGAACCGTGCTGGGTAATCATGACCTGCACCTGCTGGCCGTTGCTCGCGGCACAGGAAGTCTCAAGCCCCATGACACCCTGCAGGGGGTTCTTGAGGCTGTTGACCGCGAGGCGATACTTGACTGGCTGCAAAGTCAGCCTCTGGTGGTGTGCCAAGGGGAGGCACTGATGTGTCATGCCGGTTTGCTGCCGGGCTGGACTCAGGCCCGGGCCGTGGCGCTGGCTGATGAAGTTCACGCCGTGCTCGTCAGTGAATCCGCCGGCGAGTTTCTTGCCCAGATGTATGGCAATAATCCCGACCGCTGGGACGAGTTGCTGGAAGGCGTTGACCGTCAGCGAATGATCGTTAACGCCTTTACCCGTATGCGCTTTATTGATGCGGCGGGCCGACTGGACTTTGCCGCCAAGCAGGGCCTGGATAGCGCGCCATCGGGCTTTCTTCCCTGGTTCCAGTACCCGCGTCACGATGACATCCGTATCCTGTTTGGTCACTGGGCAGCGCTTGCGGGTACTACACCAGGTAGCCGTGTGCGCGCCGAGGCATTGGACACCGGCTGTGTCTGGGGGGGTAGCCTGACCGGCCTGAATCTCGATACCGGCGAGCGCATCAGCGTGCCTGCCGGCAGGTCTGCCATCAACAACTGATCAAAAGATTGAGCTCATGATAACACCCACTTTTCAGCACTTGGATACCGGGACGCTTGAGTGTTGGCTCGATGAGGCCGCACCTGTGACACTGGTGGATATTCGTGATCCCGGCAGCTTTTCAAACGGCCACATACCGGGTAGCCGGCACCTGGACAACGACAGCGTAGCGGCATTCATACAGCAGGCGTCCACAGAGCATCCCATGGTGGTGGTCTGTTATCACGGCCATTCCAGCATGCAGGCAGCGGCATGGCTGGTAGCCCAGGGATTTGCCGAGGTGTATAGCCTGGATGGTGGTTACAGCGAATGGCAGTTGCGCTTCCCGACCCGGGTGGAGACTGTCTGACGGTATGGCGCTTCCTGATGCGATTAACGGTGATGACCCTTGCGACGGCCTGCAAGTGTATCGCGTGGGTGGAGCCGTCCGCGACGCCCTGCTTGGTTGGTCGGTCAAGGACACCGACTGGGTGGTAGTCGGTGCCACTGAGGGCGACATGCAGCGCAGAGGTTTTCGTGCCGTGGGCCGAGATTTTCCGGTGTTTCTGCATCCGCAGAGCCAGGAGGAATTCGCCCTGGCGCGCACCGAGCGTAAGTCTGGCCACGGCTATACTGGCTTTATCGTGCATGCGAGTCCTGACGTTACCCTTGAGGAAGATCTTGCTCGTCGCGACCTGACCATCAACGCTATGGCCGAATCTGCTGACGGCCAGTTGGTTGACCCCTTTGGCGGGCAAGCCGACCTTGAGATGCGGCTCTTGCGTCATGTGTCCCAGGCTTTTGTTGAAGACCCGCTGCGTGTATTGCGCACGGCTCGTTTTCTGGCCCGCTATGCGATGCTCGGTTTTACCATTGCCCCAGACACCATGACACTGATGACTCAGCTCTCCACCAGCGGTGAACTGGGTCATCTGGTCTCCGAGCGGGTCTGGGTGGAGACCGAGAAAGCACTCGCTGAGCCAACCCCTGGCGTGTATTTTCGTACGCTTGAAGAGTGTGGTGCTCTGGCTGTGCTGATGCCTGAGCTGATATCTGAGAGTAGGGATAAGTCGTTAAATGAGTTGCAAAGCCCGCTGGCTCAGGCGCTGGAGCGTCTCCAGCAGCTGCCTGAGTGCCTGGATGATATAGCTGTTTGGTGCTGGGGGCGGCTGGTTGAGGCGCTTGGTGCTGCCGAGCGCAGCACGCTGGCTGAGCGCCTGAAACTGCCTAATACCTATCGCCAGGTCGGTGAGTTGCTTGCCGAGACCCGAGAGCTGACGCAGAGAGCCTGTTGCCTCGACAATGCGCAAACAGCCGAGGCGATCATGAGCTGGTTGGGCGCTATCGATGCCTGGCGGCGCAGTGAGCGGGTCGAGCCGCTAGTTGCAATCGTATCGCTGGACTCGCCGAGACTGGCAGCCCAGATAGAAACAGGCTGGCAGGCCGCCAGTGCGGTGAAGGCCAAAGCGCTCGTTGAAGAGGGCTTCAAAGGCGGCGAGTTGGGCCAGGAGCTTTGCCGTCGCAGGCTGAAGGCGCTGGCAGCGGCGCTTGGCGAGTCTGGCTGATGCGCGTTTCAGCTGAGGTTCGTCTTTTCAGCAAAGCGTTGCTGAAAAATGAGGCAGCTCGAATCGCCATGCAAATGCCACCGGCCACAGCGGCTGTGTTGCGGCATTAAAGTCTTGCCATAGCTCGGCATAGCGCCGCTGGGTCAACGGGTGGCGCTGTGCTGGCAAGAGTTCAGCCAGTGGCCGGAGCACAAAGGCGTGATGCAGGATATCCTTGCGTGGCAGCTCAACACCGTCATGGCAGCCGACGAGTTGCCCGACGCTCAGCAGATCCAAGTCCAGCGGCTGCACAATGGATGTCTGTTTATCCTGTTTGCTGTGTGAGTCTTGCTGTCGCCCCTGCTTTTTCTCCAGCGCCTTGAAGTGCGCCTGCAGCTGTCCAACCGGCCAGTCGGACGTCAAAGCCACTACCAGATTGTAGAAATTGGCACTGGTCTCGCCATGGCGTAGCCCGACGGGCTGGCTTTCATAGAGCCGCGACACTGACATGTCCCCAAATGTCTGCAGCAGTGCGTCTAGACAGGCCGCGATGTTTTGCCTGGGTTGAACATTGCTGCCGATGCTCAGTATGACCAGCGTCATCAGTAATTCGCCTGGCGCTTTCCGCGTTCGATAGTCACGCCTACCGCCCGGGCATTGGCAACGGCGCCAGGCTTGCGCACCGTCAGCTGCAGCCAGGCAATTTTGAACTCGTCCTGCAGCATGGCGGCTAGCCGTTCGGCGAAGGTTTCCACCAGTGCGAAGTCGTGCTCCTTGGCAAAGGTGCCAATGCGCTGGCTAATGGCAGCGTAGTCTAGTGTTCTGGACAGGTCGTCGCTTTCAGCGGCGGGGCGGATGTCGGTGGCCAGTTGCAGGTCCAGGCTAAGTGTCTGAGTGATGGTGCGCTCCCAGTCATAAACGCCGATCACGGTGTCGACATCGAGTGCTTCGATCAATACCCGATCCATTGCTTTTCCCCTGACTTTGCTGATGAAAAATCAAAGGCGTGATTGTACGTCAGCCAGCCCGTAGAAGCAGGCTGGCTGTTGTCCAACAACGAGCAATGGCACACTGAGCCGGATCAACTGTTTGAGGGTCTCGTGTGGACCACCCTTTCTATTGGCTAGTGCCGTTGATGGTGCTGGGGTATGTGAGCGGCACCTGGCTTGGTTCGGTGACCGTGTGCCGGCTGGCTGGTAAGCAGGATCCCCGTTACAGTGGTTCATGCAACCCTGGTGCTTCCAACGTGCTGCGACTGCATGGCAGGCGCTTGGCATTGGCTACCTTGTTGGTCGATGCCTTCAAGAGTTGGCCGGTGCTGGCGGTTGGCTTAGCACTGGAGTTGCCACCCTGGGGGCTGGGCCTGATAGGGATCAGCGTGCTGCTTGGTCACTGTTATCCCAAGTGGAATCATTTTTGTGGCGGAAAGGCAGTGGCCAGTGCTTTTGGGGTCATGTTGCTGCTGGTGCCTGGAGTGGCACTGCTGTGTGCGCTGGTCTGGGCGCTGCTGGTCTGGCGGGTTCGCACTGCGGCGGTGGCCTCGCTGGTAAGCGCAGGTATGGCGCCGCTGGCAAGCCTATGGCTGGCGCCAGACTATACCGGTGTAATAGTGGTATTCGCACTGCTGGTGCTGGCCCGTCATGCCATCAATATCCGCCGTGTAGCCCGGGGGGAGGAGCCCAGAATCTAGTCTGGCTAAAGAGGTGCCCCAGTAGGTGGCTCCAGCTGTTCCATGGGCCAGCGGGGCACCGCCTGCATGATGCCGATCTGGTCGCGCTCGCCGGCAAGCAGCCGCTGGGCGCCAGCATAGGCAATCATGGCGCCGTTGTCGGTGCAGAAGCGTCCCCGGGGATAGTAGGCCCTAGCGCCGCGCTTCTCGGTTTCTCGCTCAAGACGTTCGCGCAGGCGCCGGTTGGCGCTGACGCCGCCCGCCACTACTAGGCGCTTCAGCCCGGTGACGTCCAGCGCGCGGCGACACTTGATGGCCAGGGTATCGACTACGGCATCCTCAAAGGCGCGGGCGATATCAGCGCGGGCCTGCTCATCCAGGGCGTTGTTGGCCTCCAGCTTGCGAATGGCGGTCAGGGTGTGGGTTTTTAGGCCGGAAAAACTGAAGTCCATGCCCGGGCGGTCAGTCATCGGGCGAGGGAAGCGCCAGCGCGCAGGGTCACCGCGCTCGGCCAGAGCTGCAACCAGTGGGCCGCCGGGGTAGTCGAGCCCAAGCATCTTAGCCGTCTTGTCGAAAGCTTCGCCAGCGGCGTCGTCCACTGATTCGCCAAGCAGCTGATAGCGCCCGATGCCGTCAACGCGCACCAGCTGGGTATGGCCCCCTGACACCAGTAGCGCCACAAAGGGAAAGGCCGGTGCATCCTCTTCCAGCATCGGTGCCAGCAGGTGGCCTTCCATGTGGTGGACGCCGAGTACCGGAATATCCAGTGCCCGGGCCATGCCATGGGCAGTGCTGGCACCGACCATCAGGGCGCCGACCAGGCCGGGGCCGGCGGTATAGGCGATGGCATCCAGCTCGTGGCGGGTTATTCCGGCGTCGTTGAGTACGTCTTCAATCAGTGGCAGCAGCCGGCGGGTATGGTCGCGGGAAGCCAGCTCAGGGACTACGCCGCCATACTCGGCATGCATGGCGACTTGGCTGTGCAGGGCATCGGCCACCAGGCCGCGCTCGGTGTCGAATAAGGCAACGCCGGTTTCGTCGCAGGAGGTTTCGATTCCAAGTACGCGCATGATCAGTGGCTCGGCAAAGAAGAAAGCCCGTATTCTAAACGTTTTAGCTTGCCGACGGCAGTGATGTGGCGATGCGCTTATGCAAGAATACCTGTAAAAACGGTTTGCACCTATGGCCCCGCACGATTAGAATACGCTGCTCTGCAAGACTGGGTCGTACGCCCGCGGTACCGTCGCCTTGTGTCAGTGGTAGCAAACACTGCTCGCAAGCGCTTTCGATTACCGCAAAGGAAGGCGTGCGTTCAAACCGAACTCAAGTTTTCCAAGGTAGGTGAGTGCTTAATGCCTTCTGTAAAAGTACGTGATAATGAACCGTTCGACGTCGCGCTGCGTCGCTTCAAGCGTTCCTGTGAGAAAGCAGGTGTGCTGTCTGAAGTACGTCGTCGTGAGCAGTATGAAAAGCCCACGGCTGAGCGCAAGCGTAAAGCGGCAGCTGCCGTCAAGCGTCACGCCAAGAAACTCCAGCGTGAACGTAAGCGTTTCGAACGGCTTTATTGATCCGTATGTGGGTGGGTCTGTGATATGCAGACCACCACGGAGGGACGCCAAGCGGTCGCCATCAGGCGACCGTTTGTTTTTTGGGCCTGTATACGGCTCGTGGACAGGTCTCCACCAGTAAGCCACCGGATTGACTGAATGGCCGGCCAGATTCCTCAGCGCTTTATTGATGACCTTCTCGCTCGCGTGGATGTCGTCGAGCTGGTGGGTGAGCGTGTCACCCTGAAAAAGACCGGGCGCAATCATTCCGGCCTGTGCCCATTCCATCAGGAAAAGTCGCCGTCGTTCACCGTGAGTGGCGACAAACAGTTCTACCACTGCTTTGGCTGCGGAGCAAACGGCAACGCCCTGCGTTTTCTGATGGAATACGACAGGATGCGCTTTCCTGAAGCGGTGGAGCACCTGGCGTCGCGGCTGGGGCTTGAGGTGCCGCGTGAAGGTGCTGATGACCCACGCGCTCAGGCCCGCGAGCGCCAGCGCAAGGAGGCAGTCAATCTACTTGAGCTGGCGGGTAGCTTTTTTCGAGAACGGTTGAAAATGCCGGAATCGGGTCAGGCGCGGAGTTATCTGGAAGAGCGCGGCCTGTCTGTTGAAGTACAGCAGCTGTTCGGTGTGGGCTATGCACCTGATAGCTGGGACGGCCTCAAGCGTCATCTCGCTGAACGTGGTATTGCGGACGCCACTCAGGTGGAATACGGCCTGCTGGTTCAGCACGAAGACAGTGGGCGCACTTATGACCGTTTTCGCGACCGTGTGGTATTTCCGATTCGTGACCTGCGTGGCCGCACTTTGGGGTTTGGTGGTCGGGTGATGGGCGATGCCAAGCCCAAGTATCTGAATTCGCCGGAAACACCTGTTTTTCACAAGGGGCGTGAACTGTATGGCCTTTATGAAGCGCGTCAAGCCTTGGGGCGTCTCGACCGGCTGCTGATTGTTGAAGGCTATATGGATGTGCTGGCGTTGGCTCAGTTCGGGATCCGCAATGTGGTTGCCACCCTGGGAACCGCCACGACCGAAGACCATCTGCAGCGGCTGTTCCGGTTAGTGCCTGATGTGGTGTTCTGTTTTGACGGTGACAGAGCGGGGCGTCAGGCAGCGGTCAAGGCGATGGACACGGTGTTGCCGCTGATGATCGACGGACGCCAAGCGCGCTTTCTGTTTCTGCCTGAGGGCGAGGACCCGGACACTCTGGTGCGTAGCGAGGGTGCGACGGCTTTTGAAGAGCGCATTGAGTGTGCTAGCCCGCTGTCCGAATTTCTGTTTGAGCAGGCGGCCCAGGGCCGGGACCTGGGGCATCTTGAGGAGCGTGAGCGTTATACAACTCAGGTGCTTGGGGCGATAGACCGTCTTCCGGAAGGGGTGCTCAAGTCAATCCTGCTGACGGAGCTGTCACGACGTACTGGTATCAATGTCTCCAGGTTTCAGTTGCTGCTGGAAAAGGGCGCTGAAAAGATCGCGGCAGCCACTGGCAGTGTGAACTACGCTACCTCGCAGCACAAAGGTCAGTCAGGGGCCGCTGAAAGTGTTTCCCGGTCTGGGAGGCTGGTGCTCGATCAGATGGGTCGGACGCTACAGTTGTTGGTGCATGAGCCCGGCCTTGTGGAGCGGCTTCCGGAGAGCGATGACTGGTGTGATCAGGACGATCCGGATGCCGGCTTGTGCCGTGAGGTAGTGAAGCTGCTTAAGGCAGGGCGCTATCGCAGTCCACAGGTGTTGTTAGCGCACTTTCTTGGTACGCCCGAGGGTGAGCGGTTGGCTGCATTGGCCAGTCAGGCGCCTTTGGTGCCGGCCGTTCTTCGCGGAACAGAGCTGGATAACTGGGTCGCCTATTTTCAGCGCCACCAGCGGAAGCGTTCGCCCCGCGAGGAGTACGACAGCCTGCTTGAGCGTGCGCGTAGCGGTGAGTCGTTAAGCAAAGATGAGCGTCAGCGTTTGATGCTGTTACTCACTGAGCTGAAAAAATGATTTGCAGTAGCTGGCCGCTTGGGGGTTGAAATTGGCAGGAATGGCAGCATATATCGATAACAAGTGCCAGTAGGCGCAACCTGACAAACTAACATATCTGGCTGGGTGTGAAAATACACAAACTGGCGTGAACATAGTGGTATCCGCTATACTATCGCGCTTGTTGAGTTCTACACCACTTTAGTCAGTGCTTCATTCTTCTTCGTCGAGATAGGGTTTCTATGGCTGGAAATGCGCAGCAACAGTCGCGTCTGAAGGAGCTGATCGCGCGCGGCAAGGAACAGGGTTACCTGACCTATGCCGAAGTCAACGATCATCTACCCGAGGATATCGCCGACCCCGATCAGGTGGAAGACATCATTGGTATGATCAACGACATGGGTATCAAAGTCGTTGAAGTTGCCCCTGATGAAGACACCCTGATGATGTCTGACAATTCCACCGATGATTCGGCGGCCGAAGAGGCCGTGGCGGCGCTGGCTGCTGTGGAAAGCGATGTCGGACGTACCACTGATCCGGTACGCATGTACATGCGTGAGATGGGTACGGTAGACCTGTTGACCCGTGAAGGCGAGATCGAGATCGCCAAGCGGATCGAAGAGGGTATCCGTGAGGTCATGGCAGCGCTGGCCTATGTGCCTGGCGCGGTAGAGTCGATTCTTGAGGCCTACGATGCCACCCAGGATGAAGAGGCCCCAGGGCGACTGACCGACCTGTTTTCAGGCTTCATTGACCCGGATGAGGGAACGCCGGGCGTTGCAGAGGCTGAAGAGCCCGAGCCGGAAATTAGCGACGACGACGATGAAATCGTCGGTGAAGATGACGAAGAAGAAGAAGCGCCAGCCGGTGGTCCGGATCCGGAGGAAACCCGGGCGCGCTTTGAGCAGATTCGTGACGAGCTCAAGCTTACCCAGGCAGCCATTGAAAAACATGGTCGACACAGCGAGCAGGCGCAGGTAGAGCTGGAGCGCCTCGCAGAACTGTTTTCGCCGATCAAGCTGGTACCCAAGCATTTCGAGCGGCTGGTGGGTCAGATCCGTATCAGCGTTGAGCAAGTGCGCCTGCAGGAGCGCGCAGTGCTGCAGCTATGCACTAAAAAGGCACGTGTGCCGCGTAGGGCCTTTATCAAGGCATTCCCTGGCAATGAAGCGCGTCAGGAATGGCTTGACGAGTTTATTGCGGAGAACTCTCGTTATGCTGACCGGCTACTGCCGCTCAAGGCCGATATCCAGCGCGCACAGCGCAAGGTAGCTTTCGAGGAAGAAATGGTCAGCCTGCCGGTGAGTGAGATCAAGGAGATCAACCGCCGTCTGTCGATTGGCGAGGCCAAGTCGCGTCGCGCCAAGAAGGAAATGGTTGAGGCTAACTTGCGTTTGGTGATCTCGATTGCCAAGAAGTACACCAACCGTGGCCTGCAGTTCCTTGATCTGATCCAGGAGGGCAATATTGGCCTGATGAAGGCGGTGGACAAATTCGAATATCGCCGCGGCTATAAGTTCTCAACCTACGCCACCTGGTGGATCCGTCAGGCCATCACCCGCTCTATCGCCGACCAGGCGCGCACCATCCGTATTCCGGTGCACATGATTGAGACCATCAATAAGCTCAATCGCGTGGCGCGTCAGATGCTACAGGAGATGGGGCGCGAGCCGACGCCGGAAGAATTGGGCGAGCGTCTTGAGATGACCGAGGACAGAGTGCGGAAAGTGCTCAAGATCGCCAAGGAGCCGATCTCCATGGAGACGCCCATTGGTGATGACGACGATTCCCACCTGGGTGATTTCATCGAAGACGTGACTGTGCTGATGCCAATGGATTCAGCGACAGATGAAGGCCTGATCGAGGCAACGCGCAACGTGCTGGGCGGGCTGACCGCCCGTGAAGCCAAGGTGCTGCGTATGCGCTTCGGTATCGACATGAACACCGACCACACCCTGGAAGAAGTGGGTAAGCAGTTCGACGTGACCCGCGAGCGAATCCGTCAGATCGAGGCTAAGGCGTTACGTAAGCTGCGTCATCCGTCACGCTCCGAACCGCTGCGCTCTTTTCTTGATGAGTAGTCGCGATGAGTAGTCGCTAGCGCTCAACACTGGTTGAGTCACAGACAACACCCGCAACGCTGTCCGGCGCTGCGGGTGTTGTCGTTTGGGGTGGTTATCTGAAGCTACGTTGGGTCGGGTGTAGCAGAGCAAGAGTAGGGTGGCCGTTTAGTTCAGTTCAGGTTGCGCTGGCGAGCCCAGTGTTTGGCCAGGATAAGCATTTCAATGACGGCAATTAGGATTAGGGCGTAGCCCAGCAGTTCTATTGACTCTTCGGCTGCGTCCTTGAATGTGCGGACATAGTTATCCTGGAGTATTGCCTCCCACAGCTTGCTGCGCCCATAGAGTCGTGAAAACACATAGGTGGTTAGGACGCCGGCAGCAAAGATGCCGAAAGAGAAGCTGTTGGCATACTGGCTAAACTCCTTGCTGAAGCCATGTCGATCACGAATTACGCGATAGACAATGGGCGCAATCACCAGCGTGACCAGCACTTTCCACACATGGGGCGCTACCAGGGTGTCCAGGAAATGGTTCTGTCCACGTATTAGGGATGACACGATGAATGCCAGCATCAGCAAAGTGATGCCGGGAAGTACCTTAAGCCATTGTCGTGTGTAAGGCAGCAGGGCGGACGTGACGACCAGTAGCGTGGTCTGGGTGAGCTCGGTAAAACCGTATTCCGTAAAGCGCAGCGCAGGAAAGTAAAGTGCCTCGAGGTAGATGCCTTGGCCAAGGGCGGCAATAAACAGAATATAGAGGCTTGCGCGTGCGAAAAGGTGGCAAAAACGCAGTGGTGGTGGCTGGTAAGCAGCGGGATTGTGCATGAGTATGCGCTATTAATTAGATTGCTAATGAATGGCAAGTGTATAAAATTTCCAACTTTTTGTCTGCTGAGGCCACAGGGTTGGCGAGTCAGCCAAGTCGTTCAGGCGCGTTGTGCTTCCTCCACGATCCAGTCGTGTACTGCCCGTACTCGTCGGTCGTCTAGTGCGCCTGAGGCATGCACGATGCCGTAGTGCATGCCAGTAGGAACTCGCTGGCTGAACGGTGTAATTAATCGGCCGCTGTCGATTTCGCCGCGGATCAGGGTTTGGCGAGCAATAGCCACTCCCATGCCGGCGATGGCGGCCTCCATGGTCAGGTGGTTGCGATTGAATGTGTAACCACGACGGACATTGGTTTGGGGTGCCTCAATGGCGTTCAGATAATGCTCCCATTCTGCATGGTCATGGCTGCCGCGCCAGGCGGTGATGTCATGCAGTAGCGGATACCAGGCCAGGTGTTCTGGGTTACGCAGCGACGGGCGGTTTTTGAGCAGCGACGGGGCACAGACCGGGAAAATGACTTCTTCCATGAGTGGGGTAATCGAGAGCCCCGGGTAGTGGCCATCGTTGAGATCAAGTGCCAGATCATAATCTCCTTCACGCAGCGACACGCTGCTGTCCTCGGCGCGGACGTGTAACTCGATGTCGGGAAAGCGCGCCTGTAGGCGTGGTAGGCGCGGCATCAGCCACTTGTGCAGAAACGAGGGCACCGAGCGTAAACGAATTACGCCGCTCATCACGCCGCTTTTCAAGCGCTTCACTTCCATGCCTACAGATTGGTAGGCCTCTTCTACTATATCAGCTAGGCGTCTACCTTCTTCTGTCAGTGCCAGCTGTCTTGGCAGGCGACGAAACAGCTTGAAGCCAAGGCGTTCTTCCAGCTGTTTTATCTGCTGGCTGACGGCTCCGGTGGTTACGTGTAGCTCTTCTGCCGCCCGGGTGAAAGACAGGTGGCGTGCGCTGACAGCGAAAACTTTCAGCCAGGCATGGGTTTTAGCATTGACGAGTTGGCTCATGATTTAGAAATACTATACCGAAAGGGAGGATTAATCGATTGCTGAAGAGTGGTTTTCTCTCCAGCATGGTGTTTCTGCAGGGATATGGCTGGATCCGCGCGGGGCTAAAGCAATTAAAGCTTTAGCCCCGCTGCTGTGTCCGGCTGCAGAAGTGACGAAACGAATATTAAGAACACACCATAAGAACAGTGAGGCCGGTTGTCCGGCAGTACAAGAGAGGCTCCTCCCAATGGCTATCAGCGTTTTCGATCTATTCAAGATCGGTATCGGTCCGTCCAGCTCACACACGGTGGGCCCGATGCGGGCTGCGTTTGATTTTGTGCAGCTGCTGCGAGAGCAGAATCTGCTCGAGCGCGTAGCTCGCATCGAAGTCCATCTCCATGGTTCGCTGTCGTCCACTGGTAAGGGACATAATACTGACAGCGCAGTGATCATGGGTTTGATGGGGGAGCAGCCAGATGCAATTGATCCAGCGATAGTCGTGCCTTGCATCGAAGA
Organism: Halomonas sp.; assembly: GCF_052095765.1. Classification (GTDB taxonomy): domain Bacteria; phylum Pseudomonadota; class Gammaproteobacteria; order Pseudomonadales; family Halomonadaceae; genus Halomonas. The sequence goes on along the minus strand of NZ_JBQDJZ010000008.1, from coordinate 29,506 downwards.
GTTGAAGGAGTCTGGCACCCTGATGCTGGATGGGCACCTACCGATACCTTTCCTGTGGACGCGGGATCTGCAGTGGAACGATGAAAGCCTTGAATATCACCCCAATGCGATGACCCTGATCGCCCATGGCCATGCCGAGGAACTGTATCGCAAGATCTTCTACTCCGTGGGTGGTGGCTTCGTGATCGACGAGGAGCAGGCCGCCCAGGGCGACCTGGATGTCGATTCCACCGTACTGCCTTTCAACTTCAATAGCGGTGACGAGCTGTTGGCGATGTGTCAGGAGCATGGGCTGAGTATCAGCGAGCTGATGCTGGAAAACGAGAAGGTCTGGCGCAGCGAGGCGGAGACCCGTGACGGGTTGTGGCGTATCTGGGAGGCCATGCAGGATTGTGTGCAACAGGGCTATCTGGGTGAGGGCGTGCTGCCCGGGGGGCTTAACGTAAAGCGGCGCGCTGGTGAGCTATATCGGCGTCTGGAGGCGACGGAGCAGGATGACAGTCTGATCTCTACCACATTTTCGGCCATGGACTGGGTTAACGTCTTTGCTCTGGCAGTCAATGAAGAGAATGCGGCCGGTGGACGTATGGTGACAGCTCCAACCAATGGGGCGGCTGGTATCATTCCTGCGGTACTGCATTACTACATGAAGTTTCAGGCCGATGCTGATGAGCGTTGCGTAGTGGACTTCCTGCTGGCAGCGGCGGCGGTAGGAATACTGTGCAAGAAGAATGCCTCCATTTCTGGCGCAGAAGTTGGTTGCCAGGGCGAGGTGGGCTCTGCTTGTGCCATGGCAGCGGCTGGGCTTACTGAGGTGTTGGGTGGTACGCCTACTCAGGTGGAGAATGCCGCAGAGATCGGCCTTGAGCATAACCTTGGGCTGACCTGTGACCCGGTAGGCGGGCTGGTGCAGGTGCCCTGTATCGAGCGTAATGCCATGGCTGCCGTGAAAGCGATTAATGCCACGCAGCTGGCGCTACGTGGCAATGGCGAACACTTTGTCTCGCTGGACCAGGCGATTCGCACCATGCGCGATACCGGGGCGGACATGCAGGAGAAGTACAAGGAAACGTCCAAGGGTGGGCTGGCGGTCAATGTTATCGAGTGCTGAGTCGCTCTTTTCCAACTAATCCGCGCTGCCCTGCAGGGCTCAGGATCTGGTTCTGGTTTGTGCTAAAAGGCGCGTCGCATTAGCGGCGCGCCTTTATTTTCAGGTGATTTATATAGAGGTAGATAAGCGGGTTTTCTAGCCCATTGGTCGAGTGTTGTGCCCAAACAGTTGCTCTGTACGTCATCGTCCTCTAGTTTACGTTAACGTAAGGTTGTGGCTCTTGTGCCTGCACCTACTAATAACAATGACTCGTATGACGGATCGCCATGGCGATGCCGAGAGGATGCCACATGACCCAGGAGTTCATGCTTGAGACGCGTGGTCTGACCAAGGAGTTTCGCGGCTTTACCGCCGTGGACAGTGTCGACTTGAAAGTTCAGGAAGGACATGTCCACGCCCTGATCGGCCCCAACGGGGCCGGAAAGACTACCGTATTCAATCTATTGACTAAGTTTCTGCCACCCACCCGAGGCGAGATTTTCTACCGCGGCAAGGCGATCACGGGCCTCAAGGCCAACGAGATTGCCAGGCAGGGGCTGGTGCGTTCCTTCCAGATATCGGCAGTGTTCGCCAACATGACTGCTATGGAAAACGTGCGTGTGGCCCTGCAGCGGCCTATGGGCACATCGTTCCATTTCTGGAAGTCCGAACGTTCCCTTGATCACCTCAATGATCGCGCCATGGAGCTGCTCGAAGAGGTCGGTCTGGAGGAATATGCTGATGTGCTGACCGTAGAAATGCCTTACGGCCGCAAGCGCGCCCTGGAAGTGGCGACTACGCTGGCCATGGATCCGGTCATGATGCTGCTTGATGAGCCCACCCAGGGCATGGGTGCCGAGGATGTTGATCGCATTGTCGAGCTGGTCCGGCGTGTGGCTAAAGGGCGCACCGTGCTGATGGTGGAGCACAACCTCAGTGTGGTTAGTCGGCTATGCGACCGTATCACTGTACTGGCCCGTGGCAGCGTGCTGTCCGAGGGCGACTATCAGCAGGTGTCCCAGGATCCGCTGGTCCGCGAGGCTTACATGGGCACCGAAGTTGATGAGGAGGCCAGCGCATGAAGGCGACTGCCGAGGTATCCCACGAATTTCACGACACCCAGGGCGGCGAGATGCTGCGCATCCGCGATCTGCATGCCTACTACGGCGAGTCACATATCCTGCACGGTGTTGACTTCGACGTGAAGCGGGGTGAGCTGGTGACCCTGCTTGGCCGTAACGGGGCTGGGCGCAGCACTACACTCAAAGCCATCATGAACATGGTGGGGCGTCGCACGGGGTCGATTACCGTCAATGGCAACGAGACGCTGGACATGAAGCCCCATCGCATTCCTCGCCTGGGCATCGGCTATTGCCCTGAAGAGCGTGGCATCTTTGCCAGTCTCGACGTTGAGGAGAACCTGCTGCTGCCACCTACAGTGCGCTCAGGCGGGATGAGTCTTGATGAGATCTACGCGATGTTCCCCAACCTTTATGAGCGGCGACGCAGCCAAGGCACCAAGCTTTCTGGCGGCGAGCAGCAGATGCTGGCTCTGGCACGCATCCTGCGCACTGGAGCACGGTTGTTGCTACTCGATGAAATCACCGAAGGCCTGGCGCCCGTGATCAATCAAACGCTGGGCGAGGTATTGGTCGCACTCAAGGAGCGCGGCATGACCATCGTGCTGGTCGAGCAGAACTTCCGCTTCGCCGCCCCCCTGGCCGACCGTCACTTCGTGATGGAGCATGGCCGCATCATCGAGGAGATCTCCGCCGCCGAGTTGCCATCCCGGCGTGAGCATCTGAATACTTTGCTCGGGGTCTGAATTAACTCAGACCCCGTGATCATTGGCACCTGCGACGTGAATGATACGTCACGATTCGTTAAGCAGTATCCACAACAACATCAACAAAATAGCCCATATGGGGCACAGGAGCGCTACATGACGTTTATCAAGAAGACCTTGACCAGCAGCATTGCCGTTGCCGCCGCCACCTTGATGGCCAGCGGTGCCCAGGCTGATATGAGCGATAACGAAGTGCGTATTGGTTATCTGGCCGATATGTCTGGTGGCTACCGGGATCTGGCGGGGCCAGGTGGCCTCGAGGCGCTGAAGATGGCCGTTGAGGATTTTGGCGGCACCGTCAATGGCGTGCCGATTGAGATTTTCAGTGCCGATGACCGTAACAGTGCCGATGTGGGCGCCAGCACCGTGCGCGAGTGGCTTGATGAGCGCAATGTCGACATGGTGGCTGGCCTGGTAGCGTCGTCGGTCTCCATCGCTGCCCTCAAGGTGATCGAAGAGAAAAATGGCCTGGGGATTGTTTCCGGCTCAGCGGCTTCCAGCATCACGGACGAGCACTGTGCTCCCACCCATATCCACTGGGTTTATGACACCTATCCGATGGCTAACGGTACCGCCAAGGCGATTGTCGATCAGGGCGGTGATAGCTGGTTTCTTCTCACCGCAGACTATGCGTTTGGCCATGCGCTGGAGGAAGACGTCACCAAAGTGGTCGAAGAGAACGGGGGCACCATCGTTGACAGCATACGTCACCCATTCCCGACCAATGACTTTTCTTCTTACATCCTTCAGGCGCAAGGCTCCGGAGCCAAGATCATCGGGTTGGCCAATGCCGGTGCGGATACCGTCAATGCAATCAATACCGCCAGCCAGTTCGGGGTGGTCCAGGCCGGTCAGCAGCTTGCCGGTCTGATTGTTTTCCTTAACGATATCTATGCCATGGGCCTGGAAACCACTCAGGGTCTGCTGCTGACCACTGGCTGGTACTGGAACATGGATGACGAAAGCCGCGAGTGGGCCGAGCGCTATTACGAGCGCATGGGCACCATGCCTGGCATGGTCCACGCGGGCATCTATTCCAGCACTACGCATTACCTGAATACCGTGGCCGAACTGGGTAGCGATGACCCCGTGGCTGTGCGTCAGGCGATGGCTGAGAAGCCGATTAACGACTTTTTCGCCCGCAATGGTCGAATTCGTGAAGACGGCCGTATGGTCCACGATATGTACCTGGTTAAGGTGAAGTCGCCGGAAGAATCGACCCATGACTGGGACCTCTATGAAGTTCTTTCTACTATCCCTGCTGAAGAAGCCTTCCGTCCGCTTTCCGAAAGCGAGTGCAAGTTAGTCAATAATTGAAATTGCACAGAGGCGGCGGCATGGGTCGCCGCTTCTGTGACGGGAGATACCTGAAATGACGATGATATTCGGGGTGCCCTTGGCGGTATTCATGGGGCAGCTGATGCTGGGGCTGATCAACGGGGCCTTCTATGCCTTGTTAAGCCTGGGTCTGGCGGTGATCTTCGGGCTGTTGAAAATCATCAACTTTGCCCACGGCGCCATGTATATGCTGGGTGCCTTCACAACGCTGCTCGGCATGCAGTACCTGGGCATAAATTACTGGGTGGCCTTGGTCGTGACACCGCTGGTGGTGGGGGTGTTCGGCATGCTGATCGAGCGTTTGCTGCTGCGCCGCATTGCCCATCTGGACCACCTCTATGGGCTGTTGCTGACGTTTGGGCTGGCGCTGATTTTTGAGGGAACCCTGGTCAACTTCTTTGGTGTTTCCGGCGCACGTTATCCGACGCCCGAAGCGCTACAGGGCGGTTTCCAGCTGGGCTTCATGTTCCTTCCCACCTATCGCGCTTGGGTGCTGGGTGCTGCGCTAGTGGTTTGTCTGTTCACCTGGTACATGATCGAGCGCACGCGGCTGGGTGCTTATCTACGGGCTGGTACTGAAAACCCGGCGCTGATGCAGGCCTTCGGCGTTAATGTGCCGTTGCTGATCACGTTAACCTATGGTTTTGGTGTAGCGCTGGCAGCTTTCGCTGGGGTGCTGGCCGCGCCGCTGTATCCGGTGTCGCCGACCATGGGGTCCAATCTGCTGATTGTGGTGTTCGCCGTTGTGGTGATTGGCGGCATGGGTTCTATCATCGGTGCTGTACTGACCGGCCTTGGTATGGGGCTGATCGAAGGACTGACCAAGGTCTACTATCCGGAGGCAGCCAGTACCGTGATTTTTGTGGTGATGATTCTGGTGCTGTTGATACGGCCTGCCGGCCTGTTTGGTAAGGAGGCTTGACCATGGCGAGTTCTCGGGCATTAACTCCCTCCATGAAGCTTCAGCGGCGCGCTGATATGCGCCGTTATGGGCTTTATGCTGTACTTATCGGTGTGGGTCTTGTTGCGCCTTTTGTTGCCTACCCGGTGTTTCTGATGAAGGTGCTGTGCTTTGCACTCTTTGCCTGTGCCTTCAACCTGTTGCTGGGTTATACCGGTTTGCTGTCTTTCGGCCATGCGGCCTTCCTGTCTACGGGCGGCTATGTGACGGGCTATTTGCTCTCGAGCTATCCGGGCATCACGCCTGAACTGGGTATTTTGGCCGGCACCCTGGCCGGACTGGTGCTGGGGGGGGTGTTCGGCGTTCTGTCGATCCGGCGGCAGGGCATCTATTTCGCCATGGTGACCCTGGCGCTGGCCCAGCTGATGTTCTTTGTCTATATCCAGGCGCCTTTTACCGGAGGCGAGGATGGCTTGCACGGTGTACCGCGCGGTGATCTATTTGGCGTGATCAGTCTGAACAACAACCTGTCAATGTACTACTTCGTGTTTGTGGTTTTCCTGATCGGTTTTGCAATCATCCAACGGACAGTGCACTCGCCATTCGGCCAGGTACTCAAAGCCATTCGTGAGAACGAAGCGCGCGCTGTATCGCTTGGCTACAATGTGGATGCGTACAAGCTGGTTGCCTTCATCATGTCGGCCGGGCTGGCAGCGTTGGCCGGTTCGACAAAGACGATAGTCTTCCAGTTAGCCTCGCTGACGGATGCCAGTTGGCATATGTCCGGTGAGGTGATCCTGATGACTCTTCTGGGCGGGGTGGGAACGCTGTTTGGCCCCTTGTTGGGCGCAGGCTTGGTGGTCAGTCTTCAGCACCAGCTTGCGCAGTCGCCGCTGGGCAACTGGGTCAGCGTGGTGCTTGGTGTCATCTTCGTGCTCTGCGTGCTGGCATTCCGTAGCGGGATTGTTGGTGAGATCAACAAGATGGTGCGCAAAAACTTCAAGTAAATAATATCGGCTAAGTCTGAGAGCCTGGCGGCATCATCGTAATGTAAACACTACACCGATAAAGGACAGAGTCTGCTTGTGACGAGCTTCGTTCAACGCTTGTCGGCGGCGCCTAGGCGATGTGTTCGACCAGAAAATCGAGAAATTGACGAACCTTAGGCGAGCGGTGTCGGTGGTGTGGGTATACGGCCCAGACCCCGGTATCACTATGGCGGTAGCTGTCCAGTACGCTGGTCAGCTGGCCGTTGGCTAGGTAGGTATTAACATAGTCGTCGGGCAGCTGAGCAAGACCGAGCCCCTTGAGCGTGGCATCGAGCAGTGCGCTGCCTGAGTTGCCCTGCAAGGGGCCATCCACGCGGATTTCCCGGCGTAGGCCGTCGACATCAAAACGCCAGTGGGTGCGCGAGCCCACTAGGCAGCGATGCCGTGATAGCTCTGACAAGGTGTGTGGCTGGCCGTAGCGTGTGAAGTAGTCGGGCGAGCCCACGACATATTCGCGTCGCTCGCATAAGCGCCGAGCGATGAATGTCGAGTCGTTCAGCGCTCCCATACGGATGGCAATGTCGTAGCCCTCATCGATAATGTCCACTTGCCGGTTGGTCAGGTAAAGACGCACGTTCAGTTGCGGATGCAGCAGCATGAAGTCATTGACCAAGGGAGCCAGAAAACGCTCGCCGAAGGTGGTGGCCGAGGTCAGGCTGAGCAAGCCCATCGGCCGTTCCTGCAGTTCTTTAACGGCAGCTTCGGCCTCGTGAAATGCCTCAAACAGGTGATAACAGCGCTGATAGTAGAGTTCGCCGGCCTCCGTCAGGCGAATGCGCCGGGTAGTACGGTAGAGTAATGTGGTACTCAGATGACTCTCTAGCTGACTGACCAGGCGGCTAACATGAGAGCTGGATACTTTGAGGTGCTCGGCGGCAGAATTGAAAGCGCCATGTCGCACTACCTCGACGAAAGCCTCGATGCGATCCCATCGTTGCACGATGTTAACTCCTCGATTGTTGCCTGTGAGCAATAATGTGATGTGTTTGATGCAGTTTATACTATTGGTGGGTATCGCGTAGACTGTTAGATAAGTCAAGCAACCTGAGGGTCACACTATGAAGTCACGTGCTGCTATTGCACTGGAAGCCGGCAAGCCGTTGGAGCTGGCTGAAATCAACGTCGAGGGGCCACGGGCCGGCGAAGCGCTGGTACGCATGGCCGCGACCAGTGTTTGCCATACCGATGCCTTCACACTTTCCGGCGCCGACCCTGAAGGGTTGTTTCCCTCGGTGCTGGGCCATGAAGGGGCGGGCATTGTTGAAGAGGTGGGCGAGGGCGTTACCAGCCTGCGTCCCGGTGACCATGTCATTCCGCTGTACACCGCTGAATGTCGTCAGTGTAAATTCTGCCTGTCTGGCAAAACCAACCTGTGCCAAGCTGTGCGTGCTACCCAAGGTCAAGGCCTGATGCCTGATGGCACTAGCCGTTTCTCCCTGGATGGCAAGCCGCTGCATCATTACATGGGCTGCTCTACCTTCAGTGAATATACCGTGGTGCCTGAGGTGTCGCTGGCGGTGGTGTCACCCGAAGCACCGTTGGACAAGATCTGCTTGCTGGGCTGCGGCGTCACCACAGGCATCGGCGCCGTGTTGAATACGGCCAAGGTAGAGCCGGGGTCCACTGTTGCAGTTTTTGGCCTCGGCGCCATCGGCCTGGCGGTAATCCAGGGGGCCGTGATGGCCAAAGCTGCCCGCATCATTGCCATTGACACTAATCCCGACAAGTTCACATTGGCTAAGCAGTTCGGCGCCACTGACTTCGTCAACCCCAAGGACCATTCGGGAACGATTCAAGAAGTGGTCGTCGACATGACGGACGGCGGGGTTGACTATTCCTTCGAGTGTATTGGTAACGTCAACGTGATGCGCTCGGCTCTGGAGTGCTGCCACAAGGGCTGGGGTGAATCGGTGATTATTGGCGTTGCTGGCGCCGGTGAGGAAATTTCCACGCGGCCTTTCCAGCTGGTCACCGGTCGGGTCTGGAAGGGCTCTGCCTTTGGCGGTGTGAAAGGGCGCAGCGAGCTGCCGGAATACGTCGATCGCTACATGAAAGGCGAGATCAATATTGACGATTTCATTACCCACGATATGCCTTTCGAGAAGATCAACGAAGCTTTTGATCTGCTGCACCGCGGCGAGAGTATTCGCACTGTGCTGCACTATTGATTGACGAGGCGCTCCGGCTTCCCTGGTCCCGGGTGTTCAGTCACGTTGTTGAGTTAAGGAGAGTCGAGCATGACCATGACGGCACATATCGAGTTGGTCTCAGCCAATCGCAGCTTTGGCGGCTGGCACAAGCGTTATCGGCACCGCTCCAAGGCATTGGACTGCGAGATGATCTTTGCCATCTACCTGCCGCCCCAGGCAGAAGATGAGCGGGTTCCGCTACTGTGGTGGCTGTCTGGGCTGACCTGCACCGATGCCAATTTCATGGAAAAAGCCGGAGCCCAGAAGATGGCTGCTGAACTGGGTATCGCTATTGTGTGTCCGGATACCAGCCCGCGCGGGCTTGATCTGCCCGGCGAGGATGACAGCTATGATTTCGGGTCCGGGGCTGGGTTCTATGTCAATGCGACCCGTGAGCCCTGGAAGGGCCACTACCGCATGTATGACTATGTGACCGAGGAGTTGCCGTCGATAGTCCGCCAGCACTTTCCGGTTAATGGGCGCGAGTCGATCAGCGGCCATTCCATGGGCGGCCATGGCGCACTGATCATGGCGCTGCGTCGGCCGGGCCATTATCGCTCGGTTTCGGCGTTTGCGCCGGTGGTCAATCCGACCCAGAGTCCTTGGGGCCGCAAGGCATTTACTGGCTATCTCGGTGAGGATACGACCCAGTGGACCCAGTACGATGCCTGTGAACTGGTGGCAAAGGGGGCCTCGCAGCAGCCGCTGTTCATTGATCAGGGCGAGGCGGACAATTTCCTTGAAGAGCAGCTGTGCCCTGAGCGGCTTGAAGCGGTTTGTGCCGAGCATGATCATCCGCTGACGCTGCGTCGTCAGCCGGGCTATGATCACAGCTATTTCTTCATCGCCAGTTTTATCGATGACCACCTCCGCTATCATGCCGAACGGCTGTTTGCCCCGCGTTGACCCTTGAAACAGGGCATGTAGGAAGCGCATCACAACATGCAGTTCAGACCGCAACACGCCGCCTTCGGGCGGCGTGTTGCGTTGATAACCAGCGTGCTACCATCAGTGGCTGTTGTGGCCGCGCTCGGCGGGTGTTCATGCTTGCTGATGGGGTTGCTGTCTTTATAATCATCGGGCTCAGTGTAAGGGCTCATCTGACGGGTAGGCTGTGATGGGCGCATTGATCAGGAGGATCGCGCGCTGGCTGGTGCTGGCGCTACTGGGCTGGGTTGCCTTTTCGGTGCTGGTGGTAGTGATGCTGCGTGTTGTACCGCTGCCTTAGTCGATGGTGATGCTGGAGCGCACGGTTCAGTCACTAGTGAGCGGTGAGTGGGTCACCCAGCAGCAACAGTGGCGACCACTCAGTGCGCTGTCCCCCAATGCCCAGCTGGCGGTGATTGCCTCTGAAGACCAGCGCTTTCCTTCGCATCGCGGTATTGACTTTATCGAACTGCGGCGTGCCATTGTTGATGCCCGCCAGGGGGATAAGCTACGCGGTGCTAGCACCTTGTCTCAGCAAACCGCCAAGAATGTCTTCCTGTGGACAGGGCGTAGCTGGGTTCGCAAGCTGCTGGAAGTTTGGTTCACCCTGCTGATTGAAGCCGTGTGGCCCAAGGAGCGTATCCTCGAGGTCTATCTCAATGTTGCCGAGTGGGATGATGGCGTCTTCGGCCTGGAAGCCGCATCTCAGCACTATTATGGTAACAGCGCTGACCAGCTGAGCGTGTTGCAGGCCAGCCGCCTGGCTGCCATCCTTCCTAATCCGAGAGCGTGGAGTGCCTCGCATCCTTCGGCTCATGTCGAACGCCGTGCCCGGTGGATTCGACAGCAGATGAGCAACCTTGGTGGGCAAGCTTATCTCAAGCGACTCTAGTTGTTACTTAAATAGTTGCTTAAGCTGTTGCTGTAATAGCTAGGGAGCTGTTCTTAAGGTGTCCGGAAAGTATTCGGGATATGTATGTCTGCAAGGTGCTGTTGGATATAAAGTGCCTGTTATACACATTGAGGCCTCGGCATTTGCCGAGGCCTCAATGTGTTGTGCAGAAGACGGTATCCGCAATGCGCGCCGTCAGTCAGCACTCAGGGTGCGATACGGTTGAGTGCTGCAGTGAAGCCTGACAGGGAAAAGTCGAGGTCGCGCTGCATGCCATTGGGATCAATAAAGCTCAGTGTAGCCACGCTTCCGCCACGCAGGCGCTGAAGCAGCTCTGGCTGGGCTGGCAGGTCGGCACGGCAGCCGCCTGGCTGGCAGCTCTGGTAAGGGAAAGCAGCAGCTGCACTGCCATCAACGGTCAGTTCGAGGCCCGGAGCAAGAATCACGCCCAGCGGTACCAGAAAGGTCAAGGCCGCGCCGTCAAACTGCTCAGGATACATCGCAACAACTCGCATCAGCGGCTGGTTGTCTGCAGGATTGTTGACCAGCTGTGACATAGCACAGCGGCCGCCGGTGGTGGGGCACTCGACCTGCCAGTCCTGAATCTGCTCAGTGGTCACATTGGCATTGTTCGATTGGGCGAAGGCGACGGGAAGCAAGCTGAGCAGAGCGAGCAGTCCAAACAGGCTCAGATACCGTATGGAACGGATAGACATTACAGAGTTAACTCCTTGTGATGGAACGCAAAGTGGCTGAGTAACAACAGCTGTATGGATCATGATGGAGTGAAAGCACTCGCACCAACAAGCAGAGCAGATGAAAAACTTCAGCTCGCAAGTAGTGCGATGCTGACTAGGATGCCTGCTTGTTTTACTCAGGTCGAGTCCTGAAGGTTTGATAGTAGACGGATAAATGTGAAGGACAGTGACCTGCATGGCGCAGGCCATCGCTAGATCAAAGCCGACACTACTGCCGAGGCTAAAGTCAACACGATCGGTGAGCTTTGTGCTGCTGGACCGTTTCACCCTGTTTCTTTTGCTTCTTTTGTCGGTTGTGTTTTCTGTTTTATGTTTATATCTATTTGATTTTTAAATAGTTTTGTGTCGCAAATGAGTGCATTTGGAGTTGTAATTTGCCTTGCTGTGGTGCTCTGCCGATAGTCATCAGGGACAGCGAAAGATAAGAGCGCCTTGTTGCCCTCGTTTATCAGCTGGCTGGTTCAGATGCGAAAAGGTGCGACTACTTTAGCGTACTTCGAGCGTCAGGGAACAACCGGTCGAAACATTCGACGGTCGCGAACAAACAGAAGTCAGGAGAACAACATGCAGCTGCCATCACTCATCGAAATTCCCAACGGCGACAAGGTCGTCCCTACTTTCTCGGACACCGAGATGAAAGGACGTCTTGAGCGACTGCGCGCTTATATGGCCGCCGAGAGTGTCGAGGCCGTAGTTTTTACTTCGTACCACAATATCAATTACTTCAGCGATTTCGTCTATTGCAAGTTCGGGCGAGAGTACGGTCTGGTGGTTACCCAGGACACCTTCACCACAGTGACGGCCAATATCGACGGCGGTCAGCCCTATCGGCGCAACCGGCTGGGCGACAATATCGTCTATACCGATTGGCAGAAAGATAACTTTTTCAAGGCCGTAAAGCAGCTGTGCGCGGGCAAGAAGCGTGTTGGTGTGGAGTTCGATCACCTGACCCTACAGTACCAGCAGAAGCTGCTTAGTGCGCTGGGTGATGTTCAGTTGGTCGATATCGGCGAGCCGACCATGAAAATGCGCATGATCAAATCGGCGGAAGAGATCGCGCTGATTCGTCAGGGCGCTCGCGTTGCTGACGTGGGCGGCGTTGCCATACGTGATGCCATCACCGCTGGCGTGCCCGAGTACGAAGTGTCTTTGGCCGGTCAGAGCGCCATGGTGCGCGAAATCGCCAAGACTTACCCCAACAGCGAGCTGATGGATACTTGGGTGTGGTTCCAGTCCGGTATCAATACCGATGGTGCTCACAACCCGGTAACCAGCCGCCGTGTCCAGCCCGGCGATATTCTCAGCATGAACACCTTCCCGATGATCTCGGGCTACTACACGGCACTGGAACGCACCATGTTCCTTGAACACGCTTCCGATGAGCATCTGCGACTGTGGGAAGTCAACTGCGAAGTGCATACTCGCGGGCAGGAGCTGATCAAGCCGGGTGCGCGCTGCAGCGATATTGCTCATGAGCTCAATGAGATTTTCGCCAAGTACGACCTGCTGAAGTACCGCACCTTCGGGTACGGCCACTCATTCGGTACCCTGAGCCACTACTATGGTCGTGAAGCCGGCCTCGAGCTGCGTGAAGACATCGATACAGTGCTCGAGCCCAATATGGTGGTCTCTATGGAGCCGATGATCACGGTTCCTGAAGGTCTGCCGGGTGCCGGTGGTTACCGTGAGCACGATATCCTAGTGCTCAACGAGCACGGCGCAGATAATATCACCGGTTTCCCGTATGGGCCGGAGCACAACATCATTAAGTAAATAGTTAAAATTAAAAAGGGGAGCATGGCTCCCCTTTTTCACCACTATCTGTTGTTGTGATATTTGTTGCATGCCAGATCAAAAGCATCTGATCAATAGAAAGACTCCAAATATAAACATGATTGACGCTAGGGGTGGCTGAGATGAAAGACGTGAAAATTGAGAATATGGACTGGGTTTCCTACAAGGAAATCACTGAGAGTGGAGACTGCAAGATTATCCTTCCAGTCGGTGCCATTGAACAGCACGGTCCGCATATGTCGCTTAATCCCGATGTGCTTATCCCAAGCTATATTTCTGAGCAGGTCGCGAAGAAAGGTAATAAAATGCTGGTGGCGCCAGCCATCAGTTACGGATATAAGTCACAGGTGAAGTCCGGGGGTGGGAATTTTTTTCCAGGCACGACCTGTGTTTCTGGAAGTTCCCTTGAACAGTATGTATATGATGTATTGCTGGCCTATGTCAATCACGGAAACCGAGAGTTTATTTTAGTTAATGGGCATTTCGAGAACTCTGTTTACCTGTGTGAAGCGGCTGATAAGCTGGTAAATCATTGCGAGCTTCGCGGGATGAAAGTTAAGGTTTATTTGCTTTCATACTGGGACTTTATTAGCGATGATACTATTTCTAAAGTGTTCCCTGATGGATTTACCGGCTGGGCGATTGAGCATGGTGGAGTCCTTGAGACATCTATCATGTTGAAAATTCATCCAGAGTTGGTCGATATGACAAAGGCTGTTGATGTCGAGCCGGCCACATTCCCTCCCTATGATGTCTTCCCTTCAGATCCCTCATGGATTGCACCTTCGGGTACATTGTCTTCCCCAGTGAAGGCGACCGCAGAAAAAGGAAAGCTGATTCTTGATGAATGTATAGAAGGCATAGTGAAACATCTAAATTAAAGCGCTGACTGTCAATTTATTTTTCTTTCGTATAGAAAGGTGACATTTTTCCGTTAAAAATAGGCCGCTGCTTATAGAGTGGTTTGGTTTTAAATAAAAACAACTGCCGTTCTTTGCTTTAAGTATATAGAGTGAGCTGCTTAGTGTGAAGAGAAGGGCGTAGCGTAGCACTGAAACCACGGTGGAGAGATAGAAATGCCGAATAATAACGAGAAGCCCGTGAAAGAAACGGAGTCTCCCGGAGCAGTCGAAATCCCTCGATCTACAGGTCGTGACCTTCCACCTGTTGGCCGACTGATTATCCAGTTTCTTCCGCCGGTAGCGATTATCGCGCTTATCGTAAGTGGCTATTCAAAATTTATCGTGCGCTCAGACCCGTAGCCGTCGAGTAGG
>NZ_JBQDJZ010000008.1:6057-15438 GCF_052095765.1 Halomonas sp. | reverse complement strand
ATCCCGAAGGTGTCGCTGGTGTCATTTTTGACATGCGAAGCTTTGTCACCGGTGGGTTTACCTGGATGTTCATTCTTTACTCGCTCTTTGCTGTGACGGTATGTGGCTGGCTAGTGTTCAGCAAGGTTGGTAGTAGAGTTCGATTAGGCGGGCCCCAGGCAAAACCGGAGCATAGCAACTTTGCTTGGTATTCCATGCTGTTTGCCTGCGGACAAGGCATTGGACTGATTTTCTGGTCGGTTGCCGAACCCATCATGCTCCGTGATGAAAGTCCTGTCTTTCAAGGGATGGAAGGCAACGTCGCTGAAGGCGGCATTGTTTGGGCATACTTCCACTGGGGGTTCACTGCTTGGGCCATGTATTGTGTGGTAGCAGTCTGTCTGGCCTATTCGCATCATAATCTTGGGAAGACACTGACTTTCCGAGAGGCAACGGTTGACATCCTGCCTCGATGGGCGCAGGGCGGTGCTGGCGTGGTGACCGAGCTCCTGGCGATCATGGCTACGATTCTTGGCCTGTCCACGTCATTTGGTTTTGCGGCGATGCAGTTTACGTCGGGACTAACTTCTTTCACCGGATTGACTTCGAGTCCCGTTATCTGGTTGATCGTCATTCTTGCCCTAGGGGTCCTCACCGCTATTTCTGCCTTCTTCGGAATCAGCAAGGGCATGCGGATGATTAGTGAAACAAATTCAGTTCTTAGTATATTGCTGGTCGTTGCCGTTTTTATATTTGGCCCCACGCTTTTTATTATCTCTAATCTTACTCAGACCTTTGGCTCCTTCTTCGCGAACTTTATCGCGATGAGTTTCTGGACAGATGCCCCAAGCACCGTCGAGCCGCTGGCATCCTGGCAGGATAGCTGGAATGGCTGGTGGACAGTGTTTATCTGGTGCTGGGTTATTGCATTCTCACCATTCGTGGCGGGCTTTATCGCTCGTATTTCACGAGGACGAACGATTCGTGAGTTTGTGATCGGTGTGACTGTCATTCCTTCGCTGATCGTTATGGTGTGGATTGGCGTTATTGGATCCGCTGCAATTTATTATGATGATCAGACATCCCGTGGAATCTCGACAGCGGTGGGTGAAAATGTTTCTAGCGGACTTTTCGTGATGCTGGAGTCGATACCAATTGTTGGGAGTATCTTGCTGGTGGTGTCGACAGTGCTGGTGGCAACCTACTATGTGACATCCCTGGATGCCGGAACCTATGCCTTGTCGGACTTCGTGTCTTCACGTAAAAAGTCGAGCGCATGGTTCAGAGTGATTCTGGTAGCTAGCATCGCTTCTGTCGCCGCAATGTTGCTGACGCTAGGGGGTAGTGCTGTTGTTGATACAGTTCAGACTGGAACCATCATTGGTGCCTTTCCCTTCTCTGTCGTCATTATGCTCATGATCGCGAATATGATAAGGCGACTGTTGAAAAGAGACAGGGCGACCAAACAGCTGGAGAGAGCAGTGAATGATCCGAATCCAAATGTCAAATTGAGTATTGACGACAAGGGTGAAGTTCATGCAACGACAGATGTATTAGGGCCAAGTGGTTTAGGCTCTAAATAAAGGTATTGGTTGCAGTCCATAAGACCTTTTAATCCGCTGTATCAACTGCATGAGCGTCGATAATGTCTGTAAAACTGATGGTTTGTTTCGTCAGATGGATGTTGTCGACGCAATGCAAAATTTCATAGCTTTATTTTTTCCAGGTTGGCGATGCCTGCGCGAAGAAAGTCAACAACTCTTTGAGCGGCAGCGCTTACTTCATTTTCTTTGTAATAGAGGCCGATGCATACCGGGTCGAGTTCAGGGAGAGATAGGATTTTTGATACTGATCTTAATCTGCCGGGAACTGTGGATCGTGCCATTACCGTTAGGCCAAGGCCTGCTTCGACAGCTGAAATAAGCCCTAGCAGGTTGGTGCTGGTATAAGTGTTTTTATAAGTAATATTATTTGTAGTCAGAAGGTTTTCAGTTATGTTTCGATAGACACATCCTTGTGGGTAACTCACCAAAGAAATTTCATCATCTTCGGAGATCAGATGGTCAGGAGTCATGACCCATTTAAGCCGCTCGATTCGGTAGTCTCTGCTGTCTCTCTTTTCTTCTTTATTGACTGGCTCCATAATTAATATTATGTCATAGAAGTTTTGTTGATATCTCTGAAGAATTGTTCTGCTTATTTCACAGTCAACTTCTACAGATATGTTGGGATAAATCTTGGAGAAGCTTTTTAAGGCTTTGGGCAAGAAAGCAAGCTCAAGGTCGCTCGGAATACCAAGGCGTACCTTCCCTGTGACGTTCTCGCCTCTCAGTTTTTTCATGAGAGAATCATTTAGTGCTAGTATTTTTTTTGCATAAGAATAAACGTTTTCCCCGTCCGCGGTTAGAGTCAGGCTAGAGCCTCTCAAAAAAACCTTGGTATCAAGTATTTCTTCCAGTCGCTTTATCTGCAGACTGATAGCCGGCTGTGAGCGTCCTAAAAGTTCGCCTGCACTGGTGAAGCCACCAAGGTCTTTGATGGCAACGAAGGTTCTCAATAGCTCAGTCGGGATGTTTTTCACGGATAGCCTCGCATTGATGACGGTGATGTCTGCATTTGCGCATCTGATTGGCTGGAGCTAGCAGCATAAAATACATTGGTGAGTAAGGGCGCTTGGGTGTCTTGCCCGATAGTGACATTGGAGCCATGTGCCAGAGCCACCTGCCCTCCATTCGACCTACCATATCCTTTCCGTGTCAATTCAAAAACAAAGAGGACGAAGAGATGGATTCCTGGGTACTGTCCACCTTCCTGGTGCTGACTGTCTACATGCTTGTGCACTCTGGCGCTGCCTATATGCGTCGGGAACTCAAGCGTAAGCGAAAAGAACAACGAGAAAAACAGAGGGGGTAAGCACGATGGATGGCTATCAAATATTCAACTGGGGCCTGCTCTTCATTACCTTTGGCCTGATGATTTATCTGGGCTACCTGTCATCAAAGATGATGGAGAAAGGAGACGAAGGCGGCTTCCTGCTGGCCGGACGTTCCTTGGGAGCCTTTGTCGGTGCAGGTACACTTGTTGCTACCGGTTTCAGTGGCTGGGGTTTTGTGGGCTCACCCGGCGCCACTTATCAGTTCGGTGCCATCGAAATACTGGGAAACTTCTTCTTTGCTCCAGCAATCATGATTGCGGTGCTGTATTTTGCCAGTTTCCTGCAGCGCAAGGCTGTGGACATGGGCAGCAACACCATTCCGGAGTACATCGCTCAGATCCATGGTGGTGGCTCACTGGGCCGGGCAGTACAGGGCCTGGCGGCTCTGATTACCATCATACTGCTGCTGGTCTTCCTGACCAGCCAGATCAAGGCGGTAGCACTGCTGGGAGCCAGCTGGCTGGATATTGAGTTGACCAACAGTGCTCTGTTGATGGTCGGGGTCATTATCATCTACACCATGCTCGGTGGTCTGGCTGCGGTGGCCTGGACTGATACGGTAATGGTCATTGGCATGTGTCTGGCTGCGGTTATCATCATCGTTCAGATATTGACTAGCATCGACCTGAACGACTGGCAGGATACACTAAATGCCATAGATCCTGAGCTGCTGAACCCCACCACTGGGGCTCACTATGGTGATAGCCCGGGGATGGTTTTCATGGTGCTGCCCTATGCTTTTCTGTTTGCTGCCGTGTTGCCCTTCATGGCGGTGCGCTTTCTGGCCTTTAGGCCCGATGTCAAGTTGCACAAAATGGCGATCTACGTAGCGATCTTTGGTGCACTGCTCAGCCTAGTACCCGTTGTGGGGCTCTATGTGAAGGCTCAGATTCCCGATCTGGCAGATCCGGACAACGCCATGCCCGTCTATCTGTCGCAGTTCATGCCTCCAGCGCTGGAAGGTCTTATTACGCTGTTCATTCTGTTTGCCATGAAGTCGACCGCCAACTCGCTGCTGCACACTGTGGCTTCAGCGACCTCCCATGATCTGCGCTTGGCGCTGTTTCGTGATGTCTTCAGAAGCGCGAGCTTGGTGCTGTGGATCAACCGCTTCGCGGTAGCCGCCCTTGGCGTGGTAGCACTGCTGATGATGCTTTATGCGCCGCCGTTCATGCTATCCTGGTTGGGCAGTCTGGGCACCGGCACGTTGTTGGCCAGCTTTAACGGGCCAGTATTCATATCCACCTTCTGGCAGGGCTCTGCCTGGGGTGCGTTAGTCGCCATGGTGGCAGGCTTCTGCACCAGTGGTTACATGATGCTGTTTTCTGATGTGGGTTGGCTGGTCGGCCCATTAACTGGCTGTGCAGTGTCCTCTGTCTGCTACGTGGTCGTTTCACTGCTCACTGAGCGTGTCGCGTTTCAGAAAGTGTCGCTGTAGTGGTTGTACGATAGCATTGCATGGCAATGCGACGCAGACAGTCAGTTGATCAACGCAGACCTGGCGCCGCCGAGGAGACTTCACTCGGCGGCGTTTTTATTGTATGCCAGGTATGGCGCTTAGCATCTAAAGGCCCTGTTTCTAAGGGTCTTGCCTTTTCTAAGGGTCTTGCCTTTTCTAAGGGTCTTGCCTTGGGGTGACCTGAAAGTGAGAGTCCCTCTGCAGTCATTGATAGTGGGAACCGTCCAGTTAGAGCAGGGCTTTACCGCCAAGTGGCTGAGCTAGAAAGTTGGGAAAGATAAGACATGCACGGTGGGTCATTGTGCCAGATGGTTGTGTTGGGAATTTTTATTGCAAATGAGCGATATTGATCCAGGGGCATGAGATCTGTAAAGGAAGTCGTACATGACACAAACCACAATTGAAGCGCCGCCGAATACACAGCCGCAGCAAAAATTGATGCTGTCGGTGGGCTTCGTGCTATTGCATCGCTTCACGCTGTTGCCTTTTGCCGCATTTGTCGACTGCCTGAGGCTGGCAGCGGACGATGGTGACCGCAGTCGTCAGCTGCGTTGCCATTGGGCATTCATGACTGCAGAGGGGCAAGATGCGCTATCCAGCTGCGGTGCGGCGATCACACCATGTCAGCCGTTTCAGCCCGCTAGGATGTTCGATTATTTGGTGGTGATCGGCGGCGTGCAAGACGGTGGCGCCAGGCTAGATCAGCAAACTCTGCGTTATCTGTGCGATGCCGATCGACAAGGCATTCCACTGATCGGCCTGTGTACGGGTGTTTTTTCGCTGATCGAAGCTGGGCTGATGGAAGGGCGCCGCTGTTGTGTGAGCTGGTATCACCATGCGGATTTGCGCCGGCGCTTTCCAGATGTCAGGCCGGTAGCCGATCAGCTTTATCTGGACGAGGGTGACCGGTTGAGCTGTGCTGGGGGAGCTGCTGCGGCTGATCTGGCTGCTTATTTGGTCGAGCGGCATATGGGCAAAGCCTGGGCGATGAAAAGCCTGCACATCATGTTGATTGATGATGTCCGCAAGGCTGAAGCTCCGCAGCCTCAGCCGGTCGTGTTCAGTAAGGTGGCAGATCGCCAAGTACGCCGAGCCATTGCTATTCTGGAGCAACACTTGGGTCAGCCTGTCAGTGTCGATGAACTGGCTGAGCGCCTCGCTATCTCGCGGCGTAGCCTCGAGCGAAAATTCCAGCAAACGCTAGGGGTGACGCCCCAACATTTTGCTCGTGACCTACGTCTACGCTATGGACTCTGGCTGTTGCACTATTCTCGCCATACTATTACTGAGATAGGTGAACGCTGCGGCTTCGCTGATACGGCGCACTTTTCGCGCCACTTTCGTAAAGCTTTTAATATGACGCCTAGCGCTATGCGCCGCCAAGTTGCAGAAGAGGGTGCCACTCTGGCGGATCCTTTCTTCCTGCATATCGAGGGGAAGGCACTCGATTGACAATTAAAAACGTATTATTAATTAACGATTTTACTTAGCTTGAAAAGGCTGTGTATTGGCTATCATCCCAATAAAAATGGTGATCAGAAGCGATCAGCGAGTCTCAATCACCGTACCATCGGTCACTAGCTCCAGTAACGCAAAGTTACGCCAGGAGCCTACATCTACCCGTTTTATCTAGAAATGTGGCGCATTCGTTCAATTCTTTAGCTCTGCAGTTGGCTATTAATAGGCAGTGCGTTCTAGCCGTCATGGCTGGAGCTTGCTTCATAATAACAACCTTGCGGAGCACGACTCATGACCAGTGCGAAAAAGCCTCGGCCGAGCTTGGCCTTGGCGCTACTGCCTATTTTGCTCACCTTTCTGGTGTTGGGTACACAGCTATTTATCTTCGACACCTTTACGCCCCATGTACCCCTGGTGATAGGCATTGCCATTACCGCAGTGGTGGGGCGCTATATGGGGTGTATCTGGGAGGACATGCAAGAGGGGATGCTGCACGTGGTTAGCGTGGGCCTGCCGGCGGTGGGTATCCTGATCTTGGTGGGCATGATCACCGGGGTGTGGATCTCCAGCGGCACCGTGCCGACGCTGATCTATTACGGCTTGGATGTGCTGAGTCCACAGGTATTCCTGGCAGCGGCGGCGCTGCTGTGTGCCGTGGTTTCGGTATCTCTTGGTACCTCCTGGGGCACTGTAGGTACCGTTGGTCTGGCGCTGATGGGTATTGGAGCGGGCTTCGGCATACCTGCCTACTGGACCGCCGGTGCTGTGGTGTCCGGTGCCTTCTTTGGCGACAAGGTTTCGCCGCTGTCGGACACGACCAACCTGGCCCCTGCAGTGACCGGAGTGAACCTGTTCGATCATATTCGTAATCTGATGCCAACGACTCTGCCGGCCATGCTGATTGCTCTGGCGATCTATACTGTCGTCGGCTTCAATATGGTGGGCGATGAGGGTGCATCCTTTGCGCGCATTGCCGCGATCAATACAGGGCTGGTGGACAGCTTTACGCTCAGTCTGTGGACGGTACTCCCGGTAGTACTGGTCATCGGTTTCGCGGTTGCACGGATGCCGGCTATGCCAGTGCTGTTCACCGGCGTGGTGCTGGGTGGCTTGACCGCGGTGTTGTTTCAGGGTGCCTCAGTCAAGGAGATCTTTACCTACGCTTTCTCCGGCTATGAAATCGCTACAGGGGTGTCTGAGATCGATGGGCTATTGAACAGCGGCGGAATTCAGTCGATGACCTGGGTGATTACCCTGCTGCTGATCGCGCTGTCCTTTGGCGGCATACTGGAAAGTACCGGCTGCATGCGCGCAATCATCGAGTCAGTGGTCAAGCGTACTCGCAGCTTCGGTGCACTGCAGACTTCTGCCATCAGCAGCTCTATCGCGACTAACGTGGTCGCTGGTGATCCTTACCTCTCAATCGCCCTGACCGGACGCATGTTCGGCCCCGTTTACCGCGGCATGAAATATTCCATGCTCAATCTGTCCCGGGCTACGGAAGAGGGCGGCACCCTGGTATCGCCGCTGATCCCCTGGAATGCCGGTGGTGCCGTAGTAGTGACCTCTCTTGGGCTCGGCATCTACAGCGGTAACACGGAGAACCTTTTGTATATTCCTCTGGCTTTTGCCTGCTGGCTGTCGCCTCTGATCGGCATTATCTACGGCTGGACGGGCTGGTTCTCGCCCAGGGCTAGCGAGGAAGAGCAGGCCCGTTGGGCCGAGCAGGGTGAGGAGATCATGGATGTAGAGCAGGTTCACAGTGAGATGCGCTCAAGGGTCTATCGCGTCAACTAGCTTCAAATAGCCGCATTTGGATTATTGATTGGTACCCGGCCGCCACACTCAATAACTTGTAGGGAAGCCACACCAGAGCTGTGCACGGCAATTATCAAAATGCCATTAATTTAAATGGCAGCAAACAATTAAGGAGCAAACAATGAATACGACTCAGCTTCGCGACTACGATCCCCAGATTGCCGCTGCCATTGCCGGCGAAAATGCGCGTCAGGAAGCTCACATCGAGCTGATTGCATCGGAGAACTATGCCAGCCGGGCGGTGATGGAGGCCCAGGGCACCCAGCTCACCAACAAATACGCTGAAGGTTATCCGGGCAAGCGCTACTACGGTGGCTGTGAGCACGTCGATGTCGTGGAAAGCCTGGCCATCGAGCGGGCCTGCGCGCTGTTCGGTGCTGATTATGCCAACGTGCAGCCGCACTCTGGTGCCCAAGCTAATGCTGCTGCCTTCATGGCGATGGTGTCGCCGGGGGATACCATACTGGGTATGAGCCTGGCCCACGGCGGCCACTTGACGCACGGTGCCGCGCCGAACTTTTCCGGCAAGAACTACCACGCCGTCCAGTATGGTCTGAATACCGAGACTGGTGAGATCGATTACGAAGAAGTTGAGCGGCTGGCACGCAGTCATAAGCCGAAAATGATCATTGCCGGCTTCTCGGCGTATTCCCGGGTTGTCGACTGGCGTCGTTTCCGCGATATCGCCGATGAAGTGGGTGCCTGGTTGCTGGTCGATATGGCCCACGTGGCAGGTTTAGTGGCCGCTGGTCATTATCCGAGCCCGCTGCCCCACGCTCATGTGGTCACTACCACCACCCACAAGACGCTACGCGGTCCGCGCGGTGGCCTGATTCTTTCGGCCACTGGTGATGAGGCGCTGTACAAAAGACTTAACGGTGCGGTCTTCCCGGGACAGCAAGGTGGCCCGCTGATGCATGTCATCGCCGCCAAAGCGGTGTCTTTCAAAGAAGCCATGAGCCAGGACTTCGTGCGTTACCAGGCCGAAGTGATCGACAACGCCCGTGCCATGGGCAAGGTGTTTGTCGAGCGCGGCCTTGATGTTGTCTCGCGTGGTACTGACAACCACCTGCTGTTGGTGTCGCTGGTTAAGCAGGGAGTGACTGGCAAGGATGCTGATGCGGCCCTTGAACGGGCACATATCACTGTCAATAAGAATGCCGTGCCCAACGACCCGCAGAGCCCATTTGTTACCTCTGGGCTGCGTATCGGTACGCCGGCAGTCACTTCGCGCGGCTTTGATCAGGACGACTGCACTGCATTGGCTGGCTGGATCTGCGATATCGTCGACGCGCTCGCCTCCGGTGGTGATACCAGCGCCATCGAAGCCGAAGTACGTGACAAGGTTGCTGAGGTCTGTGGCCGCCATCCGGTTTATGGCCCAGAGACTTCCGAAGCCGCGACGCCCGTCGCCTGAACCCTTTTCCCGTCGCCATGTCGGCGGGAGTCTTTGAAGGAGAGCGTCATGCAACGATATTCAGGTTTCGGGCTAGTCAAGCACGCGCTGAGCCACCACGAGAACTGGCAGCGTCAGTGGCGAAATCCCACGCCTAAGAAACAGTACGATGTGATCGTGGTTGGTGGCGGCGGCCATGGACTGGCTACTGCCTATTATCTGGCTAAGAACCATGGCATCAAGAACGTCGCGGTGCTCGAGAAGGGCTGGTTGGGCGGCGGAAATACCGCGCGTAACACCACTATTGTGCGTTCCAACTATCTGTGGGACGAGGCG
>NZ_JBQDJZ010000008.1:0-6047 GCF_052095765.1 Halomonas sp. | reverse complement strand
TCTCAGCTGTATGACCATTCGCTGGATCTGTGGAAGGGTCTGTCCCAAGACCTCAACTACAATGTGATGTTTTCGCAGCGTGGTGTGATGAACTTGGGCCACACCCTGCAGGACATGCGAGATATCCAACGCCGGGTGCATGCCAATCGTTTGAACGGCATCGATAGTGAGGTGATCAATGCCGAGCAGATCAAAGAGATTGTGCCGATCATCGATATCTCTAAGCGCGCTCGCTATCCGATCCTCGGTGCTTCTTGGCAGAAGACGGCCGGTGTAGCACGGCATGACGCGGTCGCCTGGGGCTACGCGCGGGCGGCAGATGCGCTGGGGGTCGATATCCTGCAGAACACCGAGGTCACCGGCTTCAAGATTCGCGATGGCCAGGTGTACGGCGTACACACCAACCGTGGCGATATCGAATCCAAGACCATTGGCTGTGTGACTGCAGGCAACTCCGGTGTGGTGGCCAAGATGGCTGGCCTCAAATTGCCACTGGAATCGCATCCGCTACAGGCGCTGGTGTCAGAGCCGCTCAAGCCGATCCTTGATACCGTGGTGATGTCTAACCATGTACACGGCTATATGAGCCAATCTGACAAGGGCGACCTGGTGATCGGTGCCGGTATCAACGGCTACCTTGGCTACGGTCAGCGTGGCAGCTACCTCACTGTGGAGCACACCTTGCAGGCTATTGTCGAAATGTTCCCGAGCCTTTCCCGGGTACGCATGAATCGCCAGTGGGGCGGTATTGTCGACACCTGCGCTGATGCTTGTCCGATCCTGTCCAAGACCAGCATCAAGGGACTGTACTTCAACTGTGGTTGGGGTACCGGCGGCTTCAAGGCGACTCCGGGTTCCGGGCATGTGTTCGCAGCGAGTCTTGCCAAGGGAGAGATGCATCCGCTAGCAGCGCCATTTTCCATTGATCGCTTCAACACCGGTGCGTTGGTGGATGAGCATGGCGCCGCCGGCGTCGCGCACTAAGGAGAAAACACTATGTTTTATATCCATTGCCCTTACTGCGACGAATATCGTGGAGAAGAAGAGTTCGCCCCCAAAGGTCAGGCGCATATCGCCCGGCCGGCGGACCCAGAAAGCTGCAGCGACGAAGAGTGGGGGGATTACCTGTTCTTCCGTGATAACCCGCGTGGCATTCACCACGAGCTGTGGGTGCATGCGTTGGGCTGCCGCAAGTTCTTCAACATTACCCGCAACTCGGCGAGCTATGAAATTTTTGAGACTTACCGCATAGGCGAAAAGCCCAAGGTCACGGCGCAGAGTCTGGCGGATAAGGAAAAGCAGTCTGGCGTCCAGGCCGCAGATGGCGGCTGGCAAACCGTCGGTGCCCACACTGAAAACGAAGCACTGAATAAGAGCAGCGAGACTCTCAACAAGCCCAATAAGGAGGAATCGGTATGACCCAGACCCATCGTCTGCAGCAGGGCGGTCGTATCGATCGCTCCCGCTCTCTGAGCTTTACCTTCAACGGCAAGACGTACCGCGGACATGATGGCGACACGTTGGCTTCAGCTTTGTTGGCCAACGGCATCGATATCGTCAACCGCAGCTTCAAATATTCCCGCCCGAGGGGCATCGTCGCTGCCGGTGCAGAAGAGCCCAATGCAATAGTGCAGCTGGGCAAGACAGAAGCTGGCCAGGTACCCAACGTGCGTGCCACCCAGCAGGGACTTTATGACGGGTTGACCGCACGCTCCACCAACGGCTGGCCCAACGTCCAGCGTGACATGATGAGCTGGGTCGGCAAGCTGGGCGGCAGTTTCATGCCGCCGGGTTTCTATTACAAGACTTTCATGGCACCGGCATCAATGTGGATGACTTACGAAAAGTACATCCGTAAAGGCGCTGGCTTGGGTCGCGCACCCAGCGAAAACGATCCGGACATCTACGACCACCTCAATCAGTTTTGCGATGTGCTGGTGATCGGTGCCGGTCCAGCGGGCCTGGCGGCGGCGCTTTGTGCAGCGAATAGCGGTGCCAGAGTCATCCTGTGTGATGAGCAGGAAGAAATGGGAGGCTCACTGCTGGATAGCCGTGAGCTGCTGGACAGTGCGCCCGCTGGGCAGTGGGTAGCAAGTACCCTCAAAACACTGGCAGGCATGGATAACGTGACCCTGCTGCCACGCACTACCGCCAATGGCTATCACGACCATAACTTTGTGACCCTGCATGAGCGGCGCACCGAGCATCTTGCCGATACCGCACCTAAGGTAAAGAATCGCCGGCAGGTGCGTGCACGTCTGCATCGAGTGCGCGCCAGCCAGGTGGTGTTGGCCACTGGCGCTCATGAGCGGCCGTTGGTCTACGCCAACAATGATGTGCCCGGTAACCTGCTGGCTGGTGCAGTTTCCAACTATATTCGTCGCTACGCGGTGGTGCCGGGTAACAAACTGGTGTTATCCACCAGCAACGACCACGCCTATCGTGCAGCACTAGACTGGTCAGAAGCCGGCCGTGAGGTAGTCGCCATCGTCGATGCTCGGGCCAACCCAGAAGGCGATCTGATCAAGGAGGCCAAAGCCAAAGGTATCCGCGTGATCACCGGCTCCGCGGTAATTGAAGCCAAAGGTGCCAATCGCGTTACCGGTGCTAGGGTGGCAAAGGTCGATCTTGAGCGCTTTGCGGTGAGCGGGCAGGTCGAAGAGCTTGCTTGCGATACCATCGCGACCTCTGGTGGCTATAGCCCAGTGGTGCATCTGGCCTCGCATATCGGTGTGCGCCCCACCTGGCGTGATGACCTGCTGGGCTTTGTGCCTGGCGAAGTGAAGGGCATGCATCCAGTGGGCGGTGCTAAGGGTGTCTACACGCTTGTTGACGTGTTGGCTGACGGTGCACAACTCGGCGCGGAAGCGACCAGGGCCAGCGGTATCGAATCGGTTACTGAACTTGCCTTGCCCCAGGTGGAAGCTCGCCAGGAAGCTCCGGCCTGTGCGCTTTACCAAGTACCCCACGAGAAGTCGACCCTACGTGCGCCCAAGCAGTTCGTGGATCTGCAGAATGACGTTACCGCTGCAGGTATTGAAGTGGCGACTCGCGAGGGCTTCGAGTCCATCGAGCACGTCAAGCGTTATACCGCGCTGGGCTTCGGCACCGATCAGGGCAAACTGGGCAACATCAACGGTATGGCCATTGCCGCGCGGATGCTGAAGCGTTCGATCCCGGAAGTGGGCACTACGGTATTCCGTCCCAACTATACGCCGATCACCTTCGGCGCCATCGTGGGGCGTCATGCCAGGGAGCTGTTTGATCCGGAGCGTTACACCGCGATGCATCAGTGGCACGTGGAGAATGGCGCCGAATTCGAGGACGTCGGTCAGTGGAAGCGACCCTGGTATTTTCCGCGTAAGGTCAATGGCAAGTGGGAAACCATGGACGAAGCAGTATCCCGCGAGAGCCTTGCGGTGCGTACTGGCGTCGGAATCCTCGATGCTTCCACCCTGGGCAAGATTGATATCCAGGGGCCGGATGCCCGCGAGTTTTTGGGCCGCGTTTACACCAACAAGTGGGCCAAACTGGCGCCGGGTCGGGTGCGCTACGGCCTGATGTGCAAAGACGACGGCATGTTGATGGATGACGGTACCACCAGCTGTCTGGGTGAGAACCACTTCCTGATGACCACCACCACCGGCGGCGCAGCCGCTGTGATGGAGTGGTTGGAGCTGTGGCACCAGACTGAATGGCCGGAGCTGCAGGTGTATTTCACCTCGGTCACCGATCACTGGGCAACCATGACCGTGACTGGCCCCGATGCCAGGAAACTGCTGTCGGAAATTACCGATGTCGACCTAGACAAAGAGCAGTTCAAGTTCATGGACTGGCGCGATGGTAAGGTTGCCGATGTACCGGCCCGAGTGTTCCGTATCTCGTTTACCGGGGAGCTGGCCTACGAGATCAACGTCCAGGCCAACTATGCACTGCATGTCTGGAAGACGTTGTTCAAGCACGGCGAAAAGTACGATCTGACGCCTTACGGCACAGAGACCATGCACGTGCTGCGTGCTGAAAAAGGCCTGATTATCGCTGGGCAGGATACGGATGGCTCGGTGACCCCGGAAGATCTGGGCATGTTCTGGGCTATCGGTTACGACAAGCCGTATTCTTGGCTTGGTAAACGTGCTCTGACGCGTCCGGACACTGCGCGCAAGGACCGCAAGCAGTTTGTCGGGCTCAGGCCTGTCGACCCGAAGGTAGTGTTGGAAGAAGGCGCCCATGTCGTTGTCGACAAGGACCAGCCCATTCCCATGGATATGCTGGGCCATGTGACCTCGAGCTATTACAGCCCGAATCTGGAAAGTGGCTTTGCCCTGGCAGTGATCAAGGGTGGTCGGGAGCGCATGGGCGAGAAGCTTTATGTCCCAATGCCGGACGGCCAGGCCCATGAAGTCGAGGTTGTCAGCCCAGTATTCATCGATCCCAAGGGAGAGCGTCAGCATGTCTGATATTACTTACGGTAAGGTTGCGACCTTTGATACCCGTCCGGACGTCTCGATTCCCATGGAATCGCCACTGTCTGTGGCGTTCAACAAAGTGAGCGCTTCAACGCCGCCCCCGACCCCCGCTCCGGATAGTCAGGCTCAGCTCGAAGAAAAGCCCTTTCTGGGCTACCTGATCCTGCGTGGCGGTGCCATCGTGCTCGATGAGGCAGTGCGCGAGGTACTTGGGATCAGTCTGCCCGGTCAGCCGCTGGGGTTGATTCAGGATGCCAGCGGTGAGCGCTCGGTGCAGTGGCTGTCACCTGACGAGTGGCTGGTGATCGTACCCAGCGGCGAAGAGATCGAGCTGGAAAACCGCTTGCGTGAAAAGCTGGGCTCGGCCCATTTCGCCATCATAAATGCCAGTGCTGGGTTTACTCTGATCGAGTTGACTGGCGATAAGGCCCGCGAGCTGCTGATGAAGTCGGTAACTTACGACGTTCATCCCGATAACTTTCCGCTGGGCAAGGCGGTCAGTGTGGCTTTTGCCAAGGCCAGTATCATCCTGCGCCGCCCCAGCGAAGAGCGTTATGAGCTGGTGTTGCGCCGCAGCTTCGCCGACTACTGCTATCGCTGGCTGTTGGACGCCGGTGAAGAATATGGCATTGGCGTGAAGCGTTGAAGTTCAGCCGAGCTGGCGCGAGTGGTTCATCAAAAACTGCTCCAGTGCCGGGGATGGACCCCCGGCCAGTTAAAAGATTTTTATAAATCAACATCTCGATTTTTCTTCATGGGTAAATAACCCGAGAAGAGGAAAGTCTTCATCTGTGACCGTAATAGTGAGCTATCCATAGTAGAACTCACCGTTATGTGTCAGCAGTTGATGATGCCCGCTATTATTGCGCTCAATATATGTCTGGAAATATAAAGAGTGTGGTGCCGCGGAGTAGTTGTTTGCTAACAATCTCAAAAGGAAAAGCAATGTCTATTAAGATCAAGGCTCTGCGTGATGCGCAGCCGGACGTGTTACTGGATGCTACACCGTGGGAAAAGTTGTCCGGGGAGCCACATACCGTTAACCTCAACGCGTACGCGTCAGAAGACGGCACCAAAACCATGGGTACCTGGATTTGCACGCCGGGCAAGTGGGCGGTGAACTACGAGAAGTGGGAGTACTGTGACTTCCGTGAAGGCTATTGTATTCTCACGCCGGAAGACGGAGAGCCTATTCATCTGAGGGCAGGCGATATCTTCATTGTCGAGCCTGGCTTCAAGGGCACTTGGGAAGTTGTGGAAACGGTACGCAAGTATTTCGTTTTTGCCTGATTCTTTGCGTATTTACCAGAGACGCAAATGCTGAACGTAATCATCTGACTCAGATAGTTAGGTCCAAGCAATTGAGTTTAGGTGATCGAGACCAAGGTCGGGCTTAGTCCCCGGCCTTTTACCCTTTAAGGAGTTAGACTCATGGGTCGTCGTGCTGACAGTTGGACTCTGAACGCCCAGTGCCCAAGTCAACTGGGTACCGTGGATGTGGTCACGCGTTATCTCAAGGAGAGTGGCTGTTAAGTGCCTAACCGAAAGTTTTCGTGCATAATGTATGTAGGATAACTGACA
>NZ_JBQDJZ010000007.1:0-48735 GCF_052095765.1 Halomonas sp. | reverse complement strand
CTGAATGCGCGTACCGGCCGCCGCCGCCACATGCATCAGCCCGGAATCATTGGTGACCGCCTGACGGCAGGCAGCAAGCAGATCCACCGTATCAGCCAGCCGAGTGCGGCCACACAGGTTGTGTACATGGGTAAGCCCTTGGGCGATGGTTTCCCCATCCGCTTTGTCTTTGGGGCCACCCATCACCCACACTTCAAAACCCCGCTTAACCAGCGCCCCGGCAAGATTGTGAAAATATGCCAACGGCCACTGCTTAGCCGGGCCGTACTCAGCCCCTGGCATCATGGCAATCGCCGGACGCTGACCCAGCTTTAACTCTTCCAGTAGACGCGTCTGGTTAGCCAGATCGCAGCGCAGCCGCGGAGCAGGCAGAGCAAAATCACCCCGCGTCGCCGCCTCAAGGCTCACACCAAGAGAAACGAAGCGTTTGACGGTCTGGTCCAGCACGGCTTTGTCGAGCGTTCGGCGCTCATTGAGCAACACCAGACGCTGCTCGCCGGTAAAACCGATACGCCGGGGGATACGCGCCAGAAAAGGCACCAACGCCGACTTCCACGAGCGTGGCAACACAATGGCCCGATCAAAACGCCCGCGTAGCTGACCAGCTAGGCGACGCCGTGCGGCAAAGCCGAACTCGCCATGGCCAACCTTCAGCGCCACCGCCTCATCCACTTCGTCCATCCGCTCCAGAATGGGCAGCGACCAGGCTGGCGCGACCACCCCGATATAGGCGTCAGGGTTACTGGCCTTGAGCGTCATGAACAGGCTCTGCGCCATGACCATGTCGCCGACCCAGGACGGGCCGACCACCAAAATACGCTCGTCAGGGGCTCCAGCCTCAGCCATTCAGCTGCTCCAGATAATCGCGCACGCCCTGAGCCACAGTACAAAACTCCTTGGTATAACCCACATTACGCAGCTTGCTGATATCGGCGCGGGTATAGCTCTGATAGCGCCCTTTCAGCTCATCAGGGAAGTCGATAAAATCAATCTGCCCACGGTCGTAATAGTCGATTACCGCTTCCCCGATCGCCTTGAACGGCTCGGCGCGGCCGGTACCCAAGTTGAAGATGCCAGACACTCCGGGGTTATCGAGGAACCACAGGTTCACGTCGACCACATCGCCCACATAGACGAAGTCACGGCTCTGCATTCCGGCTTCGAAGCCGTCCCAGGCGCCAAACAGCTTGAGATTCTGGCCACTGCTGATCTGGGTATGGTGGTGATAGGCCACGCTGGCCATTTTCCCCTTGTGCTGCTCACGCGGGCCATAGACGTTGAAATAGCGAAACCCCACCACCTGGCTTTCAAACTCGTGCTGACGCGCCCGCACATACTGGTCAAACAGCAGCTTGGAGTAACCGTAGACGTTGAGCGGTTTCTCGTGTTCGGGGGCTTCCACGAACACATCGCTGCCCCCATAGGTCGCCGCCGACGAGGCATAGATAAACGGAATCCCCTGGCGCTGGCAGAAGTGCAGTAGTTCCTTTGAGTACTCGAAGTTATTGTGCAGCATGAAACGCCCGTCCCACTCGGTAGTGTCTGAGCAGGCGCCTTCATGGAAGATCGCTTCGATGGGCGGCAGGTGTGATGGCTTGCCATTCAGCGCAGCGCGAACCCGTTCGAGAAAGTCGTCCTTGTCCAGGTAGTCGCCTAGGGTGGCGTCAGCCAGGTTCATGAACTTGGTGCCGTCAAGAAGATCGTCCACCACCAGAATATCGTTATGGCCACGGGCATTCAGTGCCTTTACCAAATTCGAGCCGATGAAACCGGCTCCGCCTGTCACTACAATCATGGAGTATTCCTCTTTATTTGCGGGTCGGGCAGATTGCTGAGGGGCTGCGCCTATAACCCACCTCTCGGGGATTGTATACTTGACGGCTCGTGAATTCATGGCCAATGGTGCTTCTCCAATGACACAGTCGATGCCAGACGTGGCAACCTTTCAAGGCTTGATCCTTGCCCTACAACAGTACTGGGCCGATCAGGGCTGCGTAGTACTCCAGCCGCTGGACATGGAAGTCGGTGCCGGTACCTTTCATCCGGCCACTTTCCTGCGCTCCATCGGCCCCGAAAACTGGAACGCAGCCTATGTGCAGCCTTCCCGCCGTCCTACCGACGGCCGCTATGGCGAAAATCCCAATCGCCTGCAGCACTACTACCAGTTTCAGGTGGTGATGAAGCCCTCACCGGACAACTTCCAGGAACTGTTTCTTGGCTCCCTCAAGTACCTGGGCCTTGACCCATTGGTGCATGACATCCGTTTCGTCGAGGACAACTGGGAGTCCCCTACCCTTGGCGCTTGGGGTTTGGGCTGGGAAGTCTGGCTTAACGGCATGGAGGTAACCCAGTTCACCTACTTCCAGCAGGCAGGCGGTATCGAATGCTACCCCGTAACGGGCGAGCTGACCTATGGCCTTGAGCGCATCGCCATGTACCTGCAGGACGTGGACAGCATCTACGATCTGGTATGGACCGTCGCGCCGGATGGCTCAAAGGTGACCTATGGCGACGTCTACCTGCAGAACGAGCGCGAGCAGTCGACCTACAACTTTGAATACGCTGATGTTGATGCCCTGTTCGGCAACTTCGACTACCACGAAAGCGAGTGCGTCAAGCTGCTTGAAGCCAGGCTGCCGCTACCGGCCTACGAACAGGTGCTCAAGGCCTCGCATACCTTCAACCTGCTCGACGCCCGTCACGCCATTTCGGTGACCGAACGCCAGCGCTATATCTTGCGCGTGCGCACCATGGCCCGCGATGTCGCGCATGCCTATTACGAGTCGCGCAAGGCCGCCGGCTTTCCGCTGGCTTCCGAGGCGCTTCGCAAAGAGCTACTACTTGAGCAAGACAATCACGCCGAACTGGGAGACGTATAAGCATGGCTGCCCATACCCTATTGGTTGAACTCGGCGTGGAAGAACTGCCGCCGAGCGCTATCGACAAGCTGTCCGATGCCTTTGCCGCTGGCATCCAGCACGGACTGGCAGAGGCCGGTGTCACTTTTGACAAAGTCTCGGCCCATGCCAGCCCACGCCGCCTGGCAGTCACCATTGAGGCGCTGGCAGACAAACAACCCGACCGTGACGTTGAGCGCCGCGGCCCAGCACTGGCAGCCGCTTTCAAGGACGGCCAGCCGACCAAAGCCGTCGAAGGCTTCGCCCGCTCCTGCGGAGTCAGCGTTGACCAGCTGATCCACCTGGAAACCGATAAAGGTACCTGGCTTGGCTACCGGGACGTGCAGCAGGGGGCAGCCACCGTCGCACTGCTGCCCGCCATTCTAGAAAAAGCCGTTGCTGCCCTGCCGGTGCCCAAGAACATGCGCTGGGGAGCCTCACGCATCGAGTTCTCGCGCCCGGTTCATTGGCTCGTGGTGCTGTACGGCAACGAGGTTGTGCCGGCCAGCGTACTCGGCCTGGAAGCCAACCGCATCACCTATGGCCACCGCTTCCATGCGCCGCAGCCGATTACCCTTGACCATGCTGATGACTATGTGGCGGCGCTGGACAATGCCTGGGTACTGGTCGACCGGGAGGTCCGCCGTGAGCGCATCCGCGAGCAAGTACTGGCTGAGGCCGAGCTAGTGGACGCCACGGCCGTCATCGATGAAGACTTGCTGACCGAAGTCAGCGGCCTGGTGGAATGGCCGGTGGCATTAGCGGGAAGCTTCGACGAGCGCTTCCTGGAGGTGCCGGCGGAGTGCCTAGTGTCGTCCATGAAAGTCAACCAGAAGTACTTCCACCTACTTGATGAAAACGGCAAGCTCAAGCCTGCTTTCATCACCATCTCCAACATCGACAGCCAGGATCCCGAACAGGTGATCTCCGGTAACGAGAAGGTCATTCGTCCGCGTCTGGCCGATGCCGCCTTCTTCTATGAAACTGACCGCAGCAAGAAGCTCTCTGAACGTGTCACTTCTCTGGGCAGTGTGGTATTCCAGAAGCAGCTAGGCACCCTGGCCGACAAGGCCGAACGCAGTGCCGTGGTTGCTGCTCATATTACCAGCCGTATCGGTGGTGACGAAGAAAAAGCACGACGCGCAACCACCCTGGCCAAGTGCGACCTGATGACTGAGATGGTGCTAGAGTTCCCAGAGTTGCAAGGCACCATGGGCCGCTACTATGCCGAACACGATGGTGAAGATGCCGAGGTCGCCAGGGCGCTTGAGGAGCAATATCTGCCACGTCACGCTGGCGATGCGATCCCTACTACCCGTACAGGCCAGGCACTGGCCATTGCTGACCGCCTGGACACCATGACCGGCATCTTCGGCATCGGCCAGCGCCCCAGCGGCACCAAGGACCCCTTCGCCCTACGTCGTGCTGCTATCGGTGTGCTCAATATCCTGATCAAGGGCGAGTTGTCTCTGGATCTGCGCGAGCTGTTGGAGCTAGCGGCAGCGCAGCACCAGAACCTACCCAAGGCCGAAGGCCTGGTCGACGAGGTGCTGACCTACATGCTTGACCGTTTCCGCGCCTGGGCGCAGGAAGAGGGCATTGGTCCGGAGGTCTACTTGGCCGTACGTGCGCGCCCGGTTACCACACCGCTGGACTTCGCCCGTCGCCTAAAGGCCGTGCACCAGTTCGCCGGTCATGAGGAAGCCGCTGCGCTAGCTGCTGCTAACAAACGCGTTTCCAACATCATCGCCAAGCAGAAACACGGCGGAAACACTGAGGTTGCCACCGACCTGCTCCAGGAAGACGCCGAGAAGGCCCTACAAGAGGCGCTGAGTGCCCGCCACTCTGAGGCAACACCCTTACTTGCCGAGGCACGTTATAGCGAAGCCCTCGACGTTCTGGCCAACCTCCGCGAGCCAGTCGACAACTTTTTTGATCAAGTGATGGTGATGGCAGACGATGACGCCGTGCGCAACAATCGCCTGGCGCTGTTGGCCAGCCTGCAGGCACTGTTCCTTGAGGTTGCGGATATCGCCGAGCTACAGCATTGAGTCTTAGCCCGGTAACGCCGCCATTCCGCTGAGCAACTGGGTAAGATCAGTGGGACCTGAACGCCATGTTTCACGTGAAACATGGCGTTTTTTTGATCTTTGCCAACACCCCAAAGCCACCTCAATCAGGTCGTGGATTGTTTCACGTGAAACACCTGCCTACACTGGCTGTGGAAGCACTCATTTGTACAAGGTACTTTTTAATGACTCAGAAGCTCGTCATCCTCGACCGTGACGGTGTCATCAACAGAGATTCCGTCAACTACATCAAAAGCGTGGAAGAATGGATTCCCTACCCATCATCAATCCAGGCTATTTCACGTTTGACCAAGGCGGGGTACCGGGTAGCGGTTGCGACCAACCAGTCAGGCATCGCGCGCCATTATTACGACACCGATATGTTGAACCAGATCCACCAGCGCATGACCGACATGGTGTCAGAAGCCGGTGGACATCTTGACTATATTGCTTACTGTCCGCACCTGGATGCCGATAAATGTGATTGCCGTAAGCCATTACCGGGCTTGATATACCAGATACAGTCCGCTCTTGACCTTCCAAGCCTAGAAGGTTCCTGGATGGTAGGCGACAGCCTCAGAGACATTCAAGCGGGCAGTAGTGCCGGCTGCCAGCCCGTGTTGGTACTCACCGGCAACGGTGACGACACCCTGCTGGAGCATCCCGATCTTGCCCAGGAAGTGCCAGGCACTCTGGTATTTAATGATTTGGCGAATTTTGTGGAACATTTACTAAGCACATGATTCAACAATCAGACCAGCACAGTTAGCCTGCTTATCCGGTCAGTCATCACGTGAGGCATGAAAAAGCCCCGACCAGTATGTTCACTGGTCGGGGCTTTTCTTTGCGGCTTTATGTTTTACTGAGTCAGTGTTTCACGTGAAACATCAAGACCGGTCAAACATCAAGGTTAGCCGTCAGGGCGTTACGATCAATGAACTCTCTGCGGGGCTCAACTTCATCACCCATCAGGGTGTTGAACATCATATCTGCCGCGACAGCGTCCTCAATGGTCACACGCAGCATACGGCGGGACTCAGGATCCATAGTGGTTTCCCACAGCTGGTCAGGGTTCATCTCACCCAGACCTTTATAGCGCTGGATAGACAGCCCACGCTGAGCCTCGCCCATCAGCCAGTCCAGTGCTTTGGTAAAGCTGGAGACTGGCTTGCTGCGCTCTCCGCGTGCAATAGTGGCACCTTCTTCAAGCAGGCCGCTCAGCCTTTCACCTAGTGCTGCCAGGGCACGGTAGTCAATGCTGCTGAAAAAGTCCTCTCCCCACACATAATCAGTAGTGACACCATGTGCAACCAGTGACACCGAGGGCAGGAAGAAGCCGCGCTCGTCATCTTCCGTCAGGCTGAAGCTGTAGCGTGGGCCGCCCTCGTAGTCGATCAGTGCATCCATCTCATTTTGCAGACAATCAATCCAGGTCTGCATGGTACCGCGATCTTTGAGGTTACTTTCCTCAAGCGTTGCCGCATAGATTATCCGCTGCAGAACAGCATTGGGATAGACACGTGACAGACGCTCAATCCGGTGCATAACGTCGCGGTACTGATGTACTAACTCTTCCAGTTGCTCGCCCTGAATAGCCGGCGCATCAGCATTGACATAAAGCCTGGCGCCATCCAGCGCCGTGGACGTTAAGTAGTCAGTCATGGCTTCCTCATCCTTGAGGTAGCTCTCCTGCTTACCGCGCTTGATCTTGTATAGCGGCGGCTGAGCGATAAATACGTGGCCGCGTTCGATCAACTGAACCATCTGACGGAAGAAAAAGGTTAACAGCAGCGTGCGGATGTGCGAACCGTCCACATCGGCATCAGTCATGATGATGATGGAGTGATAGCGCAGCTTGTCAGGATCAAACTCTTCGCGCCCGATACCGCAACCCAACGCAGTAATCAGGGTGCCAACTTCAGCCGAAGACAACATTTTATCGAAACGTGCTTTCTCAACGTTGAGAATCTTGCCCTTGAGGGGAAGGATAGCCTGTGTTCGACGGTCACGCCCTTGCTTGGCACTGCCACCGGCTGAGTCACCCTCCACCAGGTACAGCTCGGAAAGGCTGGGGTCTTTTTCCTGACAGTCGGCCAGCTTCCCGGGCAAACCGGCAATATCAAGTGCCCCTTTGCGGCGCGTCATGTCGCGCGCCTTACGCGCCGCTTCACGAGCCCGGGCGGCATCGATCATCTTGCCAACAATGGCCTTAGCTTCATTGGGCTTCTCGACCAGATAGTCGGAAAACAGTTTTCCCATTTCCTGTTCGACAGCTGTCCTGATTTCCGAGGAAACCAGCTTCTCCTTAGTCTGGGAAGAAAATTTCGGATCGGGAACTTTGACCGAGATAATAGCCGTCAGTCCTTCTCGGGCATCGTCGCCGGAGGTTTGCACTTTCGCTCTACCGGCCAGGCCTTCCGCCTCAATATAATGATTGAGGGTACGAGTCAGGCCGGCACGGAAACCGGCCAAGTGGGAGCCACCGTCACGCTGGGGGATATTATTGGTGTAGCAGAAGACGTTCTCAGTAAAGGTGTCTGTCCACTGCATGGCCACCTCGACACCCACTCCGTCTTCCCGTTCTTCATTGAAATGAAAAACCGGGTTCAACACCGTCTTATTGGTGTTGAGATGATCGACAAAAGCTCGTAGCCCACCTTCATAATGGAACAACTCTTCCTTGCCGGAACGCTCATCAACCAGACGAATTGCCACGCCTGAGTTGAGGAACGACAGCTCCCGCAGCCGTTTGGCCAGGATCTCGTAATGAAACTCGATGTTCCCGAAAGTTTCACTGGACGGTCTGAAGTGAACCCGACTGCCGCTTTTCTCAGTCTGCCCGACCACCTTGAGCGGTGAGGCCGGCACTCCGTGATGATAGACCTGTTCGTGTACCTCATTATTTCGCCAGATGGTGAGCTTAAGCTCTTCTGACAGCGCGTTGACCACAGACACGCCTACGCCATGAAGACCGCCAGACACCTTGTAGGAGTTGTCATCAAATTTACCGCCGGCATGCAGCACTGTCATGATGACTTCAGCTGCCGAAACCCCTTCTTCCTCATGGATATCAGTGGGTATTCCGCGTCCGTTGTCACTGACGGTAATCGACTCGTCAGGATGAATGACCACACGGATTTCGCTGCAGTAGCCTGCCAACGCCTCATCAATGGAGTTGTCCACCAGCTCGAAAACCATGTGATGCAGGCCGGTGCCATCATCGGTATCACCGATGTACATGCCAGGCCGCTTGCGTACTGCATCCAGTCCCTTGAGGACCTTGATGCTTGATGAGTTATAAGCCTGCTCGGTCATTTATTACTCCATCGTGACGTCTGTCTGTCCATTGGCGACCTCTGTTACTTCTTTTCGATTTCGCCATGTTTCACGTGAAACATCGAAACTGTTGTGTTCTTCTGCCAGCCGCTACTCAGTGCCTCAGGGTCAACACTGGTAATAAATGCCTGGCAATGCATATTTTCAAGCCACTGACAGAATACCTGCCGATGTCCGGCATCCAGTTCTGCAGGGAGGTCGTCGATAAGATAAAGGCACGAACGCCCGGTCGCCTGCTCCAACAAACGCCCCTGAGCAAGCTTAAGTGCACTGACAACGAGCTTCAGTTGCCCTCGCGAAAGCACCTCAGTAGCTGGACGCTTACAATAGCGAACCGCCATATCAGCGCGCTGTGGCCCTTGCTGGGTAAAGCCCATTTGCCGATCGGTAACACGACCCTGCTGAAACACTTCAGACAGCTCGCGTTTACGATCCCAGCCGCTTGTGTAACGTAATTCAAGACCGGGTAAATCAATCAAGCCACTGAGCGTTTCAGTAAACACAGGCTCAAATGCCTGCATCCAGTCACGACGCATTGCATCAAGCGCTTCACCCCAATGCACCAGCTCACGATCCCAGGCATCAAACGCTGAAGCGTCCATTCTATCATGCCTGAGCAGGGCATTCCGATGTTTGAGCGCCCTGCGAAAGCTGCGCCAGACAGGCATGAAGTCATGTTTCACGTGAAACACACCCCAGTCGATAAACTCCCGTCTTCCGCCAGGTGCTCCCTCAAGAAGGCGAAAGGCGTCAGGGTTGATCAGCTGCAGGGGCAGGGCTTCCACAAGACGGGCAAGACGATCTACTTTTTCACTGGCCAGACGAATTTCTAGCTCACTGGCTTCCCGATGACGACGAACACCAACCGGCACAGGTAGCCCGCCACTAGGTGACTCATTGGGCAAGCGTGCATGCAAAGTGAAGTGATCGGACTCATGGGAAATGGCATGACGGAGATGGCGTGTCCGGAAAGAACGCCCCATACCAAGGATATGGATACCCTCCAGCAAGCTGGTCTTGCCACTGCCGTTATCGCCAACAAACACATTGATATCGGGGCTTGGCTCCAGCACAAGTGGCTTGAGATTCCTAAGCCCCTGAAAAGACAGGTAATTTATAGGCATACAAGGAGATTCCAGGCAGCACCAAAGGCGCTGCCGGAACACTTACAGGCGCATTGGCATGACAACATAGAGCGAATCGCCGCCACCTGGCTCCTCCAGAAGTGCACTGCTACTCGAATCTGCCAAAGTGATCTGAACACGGTCTTCATTCAGTACGTTGAGCACATCAATCAGATAGCTCACGTTAAAGCCGATTTCCAGGGACTGACCGCTATACTCCACACCAATATATTCTTCTGCCTCTTCTTGTTCGGGATTATTGGCCATCACCTTGAGATTGCCCTCCTCAAGGTACAAGCGGACCCCGCGATATTTTTCATTAGATAAAATTGATGCTCGAGACAGTGATTGGCGCAAATCAGCACGATCGGCGATCAGCACCTTATCCCCCCCCCTCGGCACCACACGGTCATAATCAGGGAACTTGCCGTCAACTAGCTTGGAGGTGAAGGTAAAGTCGCCCGTATGAGCCCGCATATGGCTGGTACCCAGCGTCAGGCTGACCGGATCATCACCATCATCCAGCAGGCGCACCAGCTCTGTAACGCCCTTGCGTGGCAGGATGAGCTTGTGTGTCTCGGCCAGGGGCGTTTCTATCGGGCGAGTACACATCGCCAGACGGTGGCCGTCTGTGGCGACGGAGCGCACCATGTTGGCACTGAACTCAAGCAGCATGCCGTTGAGGTAGTACCGCACATCTTGCTGAGCCATGGCAAAGGCCGAGGTATCGATGAGGTGTTTGAGCGTGCCCCGGGGCAGACTCAACTCAATATCGGCCTCACCATCATCTATGCCTGGAAACTCTGCCGCCGGCAGCGTGGACAGCGCAAAACGCGAACGTCCACTACGCAACACAACACGCTCATTGTCTTCCAGCGAAAACTGCAACTCTGCCATGTCAGGTAGCGACTTGCAGATATCCATCAGCTTGCGTGCCGGCAAGGTAATACTGCCAGGCTGATCAACATGACTTGCTACCGTGCGTCCCACCAGCTCCACTTCAAGATCACTGCCCGTCAGCGATACTTGATCCTGCTCCACCTGGACCAGCACATTGGAGAGCACTGGCAAGGTGTTACGGCGATCTACCACACCAGCGACAAGTGCTAGCGGTCGCAGCAGTGCTTCTCGGGAAATGGAAAATTTCATTTCGTCTCCACGTCTTGTCCTGTAACGATCCGGATTCACCGAGCGCTATCCAGATCAAACTGAGCGTTGTATCAGATCAGCTGGTCAGTAACCGCAGCAGATTCTGGTAGTCTTCGCGGATATCCGCGTTTTCTTCCTGTAATTCTTTAACCTTTCGGCACGCATGCAGAACCGTTGTGTGGTCACGGCCACCAAAGGCGTCGCCTATTTCAGGCAGGCTGTGATTGGTCAGCTCCTTGGCTAGCGCCATCGCTACCTGCCGTGGTCTGGCAATCGAGCGTGAGCGGCGCTTTGACAACATTTCGTTCAGCTTAAGCTTGTAGTATTCAGCAACCGTTCGCTGAATGTTGTCCACTCCGACCTGTTTGTCCTGAAGCGCAAGGAGATCCTTCAGAGACTCGCGAATGAAATCTTGGGTAATGGGCTTACCCATGAAGTGCGAGTCGGCAATGACTTTCTTGAGCGCACCCTCAAGCTCACGCACGTTCGAGCGTATTTTCTTGGCAATGAAAAATGCTGCTTCGTGGGGCAGATCCACCTTGGCCTGATCGGCTTTTTTCATCAGGATCGCCACTCTGGTCTCGAGCTCGGGAGGCTCGATTGCCACGGTCAGGCCCCAGCCAAAGCGCGATTTCAAACGCTCCTCTACCCCACTGATCTCTTTGGGGTAACGATCAGAGGTAAGAATCATCTGCTGACCGCCCTCAAGCAGGGCGTTGAAGGTGTGGAAAAACTCTTCCTGAGAGCGCTCCTTGCCGGCAAAGAACTGGATATCGTCGATCAATAGCGCGTCGACGCTGCGGTAAAAACGCTTGAAATCATTAATGGCATTGAGCTGCAGGGCCTTGACCATATCGGCTACAAAGCGCTCAGAGTGAAGATAGACAACCCGGGCATTACTGCGCCGCGTAGCCAACGCATTACCCACTGCATGCATCAGGTGCGTCTTACCCAAGCCAACGCCGCCATAAAGAAACAGCGGGTTATAGGCGCCACCAGGATTTTCTGACACCTGACGCGAGGCCGCTTTTGCCAGCTGGTTCGACTTACCCTCAACAAAGGTGTCAAAAGTGAAGTTCGGATTTAGGCCGCTATTGTGCTTGATGCTGCCTTCTACCTGCACCTGCCGCTCGGGGGGCCGCTGAAACTCACTCCCTCCACTTTCACTACCTGTCCGACCCGCGTCACGATCACGCCGGGATTCATCACGCGTT
Source organism: Halomonas sp. (assembly GCF_052095765.1). Classification (GTDB taxonomy): domain Bacteria; phylum Pseudomonadota; class Gammaproteobacteria; order Pseudomonadales; family Halomonadaceae; genus Halomonas. The sequence goes on along the minus strand of NZ_JBQDJZ010000007.1, from coordinate 36,946 downwards.
GCCGACGTATGTATTGAAGGGTGTTGAGGAGAAGCAGACACAGGCTGCCCTAACTCACGTGGTTTGGGGGCAGGTGAAGCCGCGGCGCGGCGGCTGCCAACCAGCAGCACCAGCTTGGGGGGCTGCCCTGATGAAAGGTCACGCATCAGCTCAGTAATGCGCTGTACATATTTGTCACACACCCAGTCGCGGACAAACCGATTGGGAGCCAGTAGGCGCAGCTGATTGGTACCTTCTTCTTCCTCGGCCTGAAGAGGGCGAATCCAGGTATTGAAATGCTGCGAGCTGAGCTCGTCCTGTAGGGTTTCCAGGCATTGTTGCCAGAGTACTATCGACACGCGGCCACACCCCTGGGTTGAGAAGCGAGATTGGGAACGACCGCTATTGTATCGCTCAAAAGAACAGTTATCCACACTCATCAGGATGGCGAAAGCCTGTGGAAAACTTACAGTGGAGCTGGGTGCTTCTTGGGAGCAACATACTGAACAGTTACTCTCTGTGGATGGATATGCTACCTTTTCACCGTTTGCTCACAGCTTACCTGCAAGTTTTGCGGAGCTCTTCCACAGCTAAACATACAAATTAATGAATTGTATTAAAAGGATATTTTAACCTTATCAACAGAAAACATCCCCATACATAATAACAAGGTATTACAGAACTTCTTTTTTATAGTTATTATTGGTAACCGATTGCGAGATACTAGAAAAACTCGCTTCACGTCGCCGGAATAATTGCGCCCGGGCGCGCAAGCCTCTACAATCTCCGGTCCTTAACCGAATCTTTCTGGATTCCGGAAGGAACCCAGCACCAGTGCAATACCCGATTTTTCAGAAACCTACTTGTGGGAATGACCTGTTATGAAACGCACATTTCAACCCAGCGTTATCAAGCGCAAGCGCAACCATGGCTTCCGCGCTCGCATGGCCACCAAAGCCGGCCGTGCTATCCTGGCGCGTCGTCGCGCCAAGGGACGTAAGCGTCTCAGCGCCTAATCGCTGATTACGCGTGTCCTGTCAGGGCTACCCCCGGCGGCTGCGACTGCTGACCGCCGGTGATTATCGTCGCGTCTTCGATACGGCAACCTGCAAGGTACATGGCAAAGGACTGATGGCACTGGCGGCACCCAGCCCCCTTGGCCACCCTCGTCTTGGCCTGATCTTCAGCAAGAAGAACGTTCGCCGCGCCGTTGACCGGAATCGCTTCAAGCGCATCGCAAGAGAGTCCATCCGACTTCGCCAGCATCAGCTGCCATCTGTGGATATTGTGCTGTTGGCACGTCGTGGACTTGTTGAGCTGGATAACGAAACGGTTCATCGACAGCTTCATGGTATGTGGCGACGCCTGGATCGAGAGTTACTGAAACTCGAAAACGGACGCTGAATGCTTGGAAGCATCACCAGAATCTTTCGCCATCCACGCTGATGCGCTACTTGACGAAGCCGTGTTGAGCACCGACGCTCAGTACCTGACACTGGCCTGCCCTTGGCAGGCTTTTGTTCATCTCAGGTGTGCGACCTGCGTTTCGCCATCGGAATGTTCACTCCCCCATCGGGCAGACCCTTCATGGACGTAAAACGACTATTCCTGCTGATTCCTCTGGCGCTTCTTGCCTATCTGATCATCGTGCAGTGGAACAAGGACTACGGGCAGTCGGTCACGGCAACTGAAGCACCGCCGACTGTCACCAGCCAGCAAAATGGCCAGCCGTCTGGCACAGCCAACAGCACCCTGCTGGCACCCAGCCAACAAGCAGCCAGCGATGGTCTTGGTGGCTCACTTCCCGGCCAGGCGCCTGCGCAAGCCTCCAACAGTCGTGATCTGGTTGCCATCACCACGGATGTTCTGGATCTGCGCATCAACCCCGTCGGTGGCGATGTGGTCTATGCGGCACTGCTCAAACATGACCAGAACCTGGAGGGTGACCAGCCTTTTGTCATGCTGGCCGACAACAGCAACAGCAGCTATGTTGCCCGCTCCGGTCTGGATCTGAGTGATCACAAGGGGCGTATCGACTACACGTCGAAACAACACGAGTATCGCCTGGAAAACGGCGAAAACCAGCTGGATGTGGCGTTTACCGCCAACATCAACGGAGTGGACATCATCAAGCGCTTCGAGCTGGAGCGTGACAGCTATGCGATGAAGGTGTCCTATCACCTGGCCAATGAAAGTGAAACACCGGTCACGGCACGCTTTATCGGGCAATTGGTCAGAGATAACAGCCCGGATCCGTCCAGCGGCCCGAAGATGGGCATGAAGTCCTTCCTGGGCGCGGCGTTTTCATCGCCGGAAACGCGCTATGAAAAGGTCAAATTTGACGATATCCAGAAAAGCAAAGTCGAGAATCGTGATGCCAAGGGTGGCTGGGTTGCCATGATCCAGCACTATTTCACCACGGCCTGGGCACCTCCCGAGAATCAGAAGAACCTCTACTACACCACCACCGACGCCCAGAACCGCAACGTCGCCGCCTTCGCTGGCCCTTCTGTCAACCTGGCGCCGGGCAGCGATGCCAACCTGGAAGCCACGCTGTATATGGGCCCCAAGGTACAAAAAGAGCTGGAAAAGGTCGCCCCCCATCTGGAGCTGACCGTCGATTTCGGCTGGCTATGGTTCATCGCCAACCCGCTGTTCTGGCTGCTCGACAAGATCCACAGCGTGGTAGGCAACTGGGGCTGGTCCATCGTCATCCTGACCGTGATGGTCAAGGCTGCCCTGTGGCCGCTGTCTGCCAAGGCGTACAAGTCCATGGGCCGCATGCGCAAACTCGGCCCGGAGATGCAGCGCCTGAAAGAGCAGTTTGGCGATGACCGCCAGAAGATGTCCCAGGAAATGATGAAGTTCTACCAGAAGGAGAAGATCAATCCTCTGGGTGGCTGTCTGCCAATACTGATACAGATGCCGGTCTTTATCGCGCTGTACTGGATGCTGCTGGAGTCGGTTGAACTGCGCCACGCGCCCTTCATCTTCTGGATCCATGACCTGTCGGTGAAAGATCCGTACTTCATCCTGCCGATCCTGATGGGTGCTTCGATGTTTGTGCAGCAGATGCTCAACCCGACGCCTCCGGACCCGACCCAGGCCAAGATCATGAAGATGCTACCTATCGTCTTCACCTTCTTCTTCCTGTGGTTCCCAGCCGGCCTGGTCATCTACTGGGTGACCAACAACGTCATTTCCATCGCGCAGCAGTACTACATCACGCGCAAGATTGAAAATGACCCGTCGATTGGCAAAGGGCTCAGAACCAAATAGCCCAACGGTTGATCATACCTTGATCTGCCCGATCCAGACCCCCGCAAACGCGGGGGTCTGGCGTTTAAGGCCACTGATACTGACAATACGGGCATGACACTGACCGGAGCCACCCATGGTTGAACACCTCTATACCCTGGATACCATTGCCGCCATGGCGACTCCCCCAGGCCGCGGCGGCGTAGGCATCATTCGCGTCTCAGGGCCAGCCTGCAGCGATATCGCCCAAGTGATACTTGGGGTATGCCCCGAGCCAAGGAAAGCGCTCTACACCCCCTTCAAGGGCGAGAACGGTGCTATTGATGAGGGCATCGCCCTGTACTTCCCCGGCCCGCATTCGTTCACCGGGGAAGATGTCCTCGAGCTACAGGGCCATGGCGGCCCCGTCATCATGGACATGCTGCTTGAGCGCTGCCTGCAGCTGGGTGCCCGGCTGGCACGGCCCGGTGAGTTTTCCGAGCGTGCCTTTCTCAACGACAAACTGGACCTGGCTCAGGCGGAAGCCATCGCGGATCTGATCGAGGCCAGCTCACGCAGCGCCGCCGAAAACGCGCTGCATTCGCTGCAAGGAGAGTTTTCCGGACGTGTAAAAACGCTGGTGGAACGCCTCATCCAACTGCGGCTCCATGTTGAAGCGGCCATCGACTTTCCTGAAGAAGAAATCGACTTTCTGGCCGACGGCCAAATAGAAGCCAAGCTCGATAGCGTCTGCAATGAACTCAGCAAGGTGCGCGCCGCTGCAAGCCAGGGTGCACTGATGCGCGAAGGCATGAATGTCGTGATTGCCGGCCGCCCCAATGCCGGCAAATCCAGTCTGCTCAACGCCCTGACCGAGCAGGACACCGCCATCGTTACTGACATCGCCGGCACCACACGTGATGTACTGCGTGAGCACATCCAGCTGGACGGCATGCCGCTGCATATCATCGATACCGCCGGGCTCAGAGACACCCCTGACGCCGTGGAGCAGATTGGTGTGGCCCGGGCCTGGGCCGAAATCGAAAAAGCCGACCGGGTGCTGCTGCTGCTCGATGCGGCAACAACCGATGCCAGTGATCCCATGGTGATCTGGCCAGACTTCGTTGAGCGCTTGTCAGATCAGAGCCGACTGACCTTGGTACGCAACAAGATAGACACCAGTGGCGAAACGCCGGGAATTGACGTATCCACAGCACCGCCGGTCATCCGACTTTCTGCCCACACCGGAGAGGGTGTGGATATCCTCAAAGAACACCTCAAGAGCGTGATGGGTTTTTCCACCACCACCGAAGGCCGTTTCTCGGCGCGGCGCCGCCACCTTGATGCCCTGGAGCGCGCCGCCAGCGCCCTGGCTAGCGGTCAGGATCAGCTTAAAGGCCACGCCGCCGGCGAACTACTGGCAGAAGACCTGCGCGACGCCCAGCAGGCGCTGGACGAAATCACCGGCGAGTTCACCGCCGACGACCTGCTTGGGGAAATATTTGGCAGCTTCTGTATCGGGAAATGAATCATCATGGCACTGGTCAGAGCGCTTACATCCGAATACCGATTGATGACTGCTGTTTGTGCCATCACGTCGTTACCATCTCAATTTGTATGAGCGCTTTACCAGCCATTCCGGGAGGAGCTGTTTTCCATGAAAACTAATATACGTAATAAAAACAATATTACGTAAAAGATATCCGAACAACTGCTTCTGTCAGTACAATGCCTATAAAAGGCACCATAAAAAAAGCCCGCTGTGATAGCAGCGGGCCTGACCAGACGTCGGTGTAACGTTACTGCTGAGCGATGGGACTCAGTGTAATTTCCACACGACGGTTCTGGGCGCGTCCACTTTCAGTATCGTTACTGGCAATCGGCTGGGTTTCACCATAGCCCATCATGTTCAGGCGGTTACCAGAAACACCGGTTTGCATCAGGTAGTTCCCAACGCTGCGTGCACGGCGCTCAGACAGCCCCTGGTTATAGCCCGCATCACCAGTGCTATCTGTGTGACCAGCGATATTGACCCGGGTATCGGGATACTGGATCAGCACGCTGGAGACATCATTGAGTGCGCTTTCAGCAGCCGATGTCAGGTTGCTGGAATCAAAGCCGAAGGTCACGCCACTGGGCATATTGAGCGTAATGTCGTCGCCACGGCGATCCACTTCAATTCCAGTGCCCTGCATGTTGCGGCGCAGCTCTTGTTCCTGCTTGTCCATATAGGCACCAATACCACCGCCCGCGGCGGCACCAACGGCAGCACCGATAAGCGCTCGGTCACGGCGGCTGGTACTGCCATCTCCGCTCAGCGCACCAGCAGCGGCACCGACCACCGCACCAATGGCGGCGCCGGCACCAGTATTGCCGCGCTGGGTCTGCCCGGAGTACGGATCATTGGTGGCACAGCCAGCCATCAGCATGGCGGCTGCCAGCGGGGCAATAAAACGGGTTGTCCTGTTCATACGAAAACTCCTTGGGTGAAAGTGAGCGAAACAGGCGGGAATCCATTATTCATCACGGCCCGCCTCACTGATCAGGGCCAGCAATTCATTCAGGAACAGTAGACCGCGTTCCGTGGCACAAAATCCATCCTTGTCGTCAATTAACAGCCCCGAATCACGTGCCTTGCCAAGGCTGGCTTCCAGCTGCTGGCAGGATCGTCCGGTGTTCTGGACCCATGAGGACATGGGCACACCTTCTGTCAGCCGCAGGGCATTCATCGAAAATTCCAGCGGCAGCTCTGCGTCCTCCAGGCGCTGCTGACCGGCAATAAAGCCTCGGAGGTCGTTGATCCGACGCAGATAGGAATCCGGCTGGCGTACCTTCCAACGGCGCTCAATAAGCAGGCCCTCGCCACCGGCAGCGCTGATTTTTCCGTGGGCACCTGCGCCAATGCCCAGATAGTCGCCGAACTGCCAGTAGTTGAGATTATGCTGCGAACGACGGTTATTGGCGGCATAGGCTGAGATTTCATAACGCCTGAACCCTGCCGATTCGAGCCGTTCATGGCCGAGATCCTGGATGTCCCACAGCATCTCTTCCTGCGGCAAATGAGGCGGATGTGAGTGAAATTCCGTGTTGGGCTCTATGGTGAGCTGGTACCAAGACAAGTGGGCAGGCGACAGGGCAATGGCCTGATCCAGGTCGGACAGCGCCAGTTCTGGCGTCTGTTCCGGCAAACCATGCATCAGGTCGATATTGAAATTATCGAAGCCGGCACGAACGGCCTCATCAATGGCCGCCAGTGCTTCCCGGCCATCGTGAATCCGCCCCAGCGCCTTGAGTTGAGGCTGGTGAAAACTCTGCACGCCCACAGATAGCCGGTTGATTCCTGCCTGGCGATAACCTCTGAAGCGGCCACTTTCAAGGGTGCCGGGGTTGGCTTCCAGAGTGATTTCGATATCGCGTGCCAAGGGCAGGCGAGCGGCCAGGGCATCCAGCAGGCGCTGATAGAACCCCGCGCTCATCAGGCTGGGAGTGCCGCCACCGATAAACACGCTGACCAGCTCACGCCCCGCAGCCAGCGGCAACTCGGCGTCCAGATCAGCGATCAGAGCCTTGAGGTAGTCGTCTTCCGGTAAATCCGTGTGACTGCCAACGCCATGTGAGTTGAAATCACAGTAGGGGCATTTGCGCACGCACCACGGCACGTGAACATAGAGAGATAACGGAGGAAGTCTCACGCAGGGTTTCCAGAGGACAGCAGTTCAACCAGTCGCCGGGTTGCCCGGCCACGGTGGCTAAGCCGGTTTTTCTGGGTCGCATCAAGCTCGGCTGCTGTGTTGCCCAGCCTACTGACCTGAAACAGCGGATCGTAACCAAAACCACCTTCACCCCGCGGCTGAGTGAGTATTTCGCCCTCCCAGCTGCGTTGTACGATAACCGGCACGGGATCTTCAGCGTGACGCATCAGCACCACCACGCACCAGTAGCGTGCCGTGCGCTGTCCAGGTGGTACATCGGCGAGCTGTTCAAGCAGTTGGCGATTGTTGCGATCATCGCTTTTGGGCTCACCGGCAAAGCGTGCCGAGTAGATACCCGGCTTGCCATTGAGTGCATCCACTTCAATTCCCGAGTCGTCAGCCAGCGCCGCCAGGCCGCTGACCCGACAGGCTTCTCTGGCCTTGAGCAGGGCATTTTCGACAAAGGTGAGCCCGGTTTCCTCAACCTCGGGCACATCAAATGCCGACTGGGCCATCACGTCGTAACCCAGCGGCGCCAGCAGCTCGTTGAATTCACGCAGCTTGCCGGCATTTCCACTGGCCAGTACCAGGCGGGTCGCTTTCATTGTCTGGCTTCCTGTCGGCTGAACAGCGGCTCAACAGAACCTGACATTTTCCTTGATCAAGGCAGCCAGGGTCTCTGCAGCATTTTCAGCGGTGGTATCAAGTCTGACGAGATGCAGTCGCTCTTCGTCATCAAAGGGGTCAAAGGCCTGACGCTGGAGATCAAACAGCGCAAGGCTCTCGGCTTCAGTCACTCCCAGACGTACAGCACGCTTGCCCAGGCGGCGTCTGAGCGTTGTTTCATCCGCTTCAAAACTGACCAGCAGCACCGGCAAGCCACGGTTTTCGGCCTGCTGCCATAACAGACGACGCTGCTCACGCGTCAGGCTGGTGCTGTCGATACACACCGGAAAACCGCCGTCGAGCAGCCAGCCAGTGCATTCGGCCAATCGCTGATAGGTGGCGGCGGTTATCTCGGCAGCGTATTTATCCACAGCCTTGTCGCCACCAGCATCCTGTGGGTGGTTTTTTACGTTGAGCCCATGGACCCGCAGACGTTCACTGTAGGACGTCAGCCGCACCGCACCCAACCCGGTGACCAGCGTACGGGTAAAGCGGCTCTTGCCGCTGCCGGATACGCCAACGCCAATAATCAGCGGCGGGAAACGAAACTCAGCGAGTTGTTCTGCCAGGCTCAGACAGCGACGCGCCAGCCCAAGATGCTCAACCATCCAGGCGGAAGGCGGTACATCGTCCCGTGCGTCGCTGATGTTCTGGTGCAAAGCCGCCCTGGCAGCGCGCAGACTGGCCAACACCTGATACAGGGAGAGCAGACGTGCCATGCGGTAGTCGCCGCTGTGACGCAGATAGCGATCCAGCGCATCGCGGGCCAAATCTTGTCTATCAGCCAGCTCCAGCCCGACCAGCAGCGAAGCAACGTCTTCTGCAGGATCCTGACACTCGTTGATTCCGGCCTGCCCGGCCGGACGATTGATGGCTTGCGCCAGCAACACCCGCGTGTCGTCCACCAGACGATAGTCAGCGTGATCGCTGGCCCAGCTGCAGGGCAACGAACGATGAGCACGGGACGCTATCTGTGGCGTCAGACGCTCGAGGCTTTCCCACAGCCAGCTGCCCAGCGCCTTGAGCCGCCGCTGGTCTTCGTCGCCCTGCAGGCTATCGCCGAGGGCATCCAGGCAGAGCGTCAGCTGACGTGCCAGAGAATCGAGCACCTGTGACGCACTGTCAGCCGCTACGGCATGGTTCTGCTGCCAGTCGCTCAGCGTTTCGATTGCCGCATCAAGCGTCAGGCTGTGCGTGTTGTCTGACAACTGATGTGATGAAGCCTGTGGGTCGTGCTGCGTCATCCTGGTTCTCCTTGGTCCTGACACTCCTTACAGCATGCCATGAACGGTGTCAGCTCTTGTCCATCGTGGCGAAAACGGTTTCTGCCGCGTCGAGCGTTGCCTGAATATGCTCAGGCGTATGTGCGCTGGACATGAAGCCCGCCTCGAAGGCCGAAGGCGCCAGATAGACTCCCTGGTCAAGCATGCCGGAGAAGAACTTGCGGAACGCCTCGCTATCACAGGCAGTCGCCTGGGCAAAGTTATCCACACGACTCTGGCCGGTGAAGAAGAGTCCGAACATGCCGCCGGCGCTCTGGGTAATTAGGCTGATACCCGCCGCCTCGGCACGTTCTTCAAGCCCCTGACACAGCGTATTGACGCGCTGCGACAGGGCATCATGAAAACCGGGCTCGCGCACCTTGCTGAGAAGCGCAACGCCGGCGGCCATGGCCAACGGATTGCCCGCCAGAGTGCCGGCCTGATAGACCGGACCCAACGGGGAAATTTCTTCCATGATATCGCGGCGCCCGCCGAAAGCGCCTACTGGCATACCGCCGCCGACAATCTTGCCCAGGCAGGTCAGGTCCGGGGTAACGCCATAATGTGCTTGGGCACCGCCCAGTGCTACACGAAAACCGGTCATCACTTCATCAAAGATCAGCACGCTGCCGTGCTGGTCGCAGGCCTTGCGCAGTGCTTCAAGAAAGCCCGGCTGGGGAGGAATACAGTTCATGTTGCCGGCCACTGGCTCAACGATGATACAGGCAATCTGATCACCGATTTCCTCGAAGCAGTCTTCCACCGCATCGATGTCGTTATAGGACAGCGTTACGGTGTGCTCGGCCAGGGATGCCGGCACGCCTGGCGAACTGGGCTCACCGTGGGTCAGTGCCCCCGAGCCGGCCTTGACCAGCAGCGAATCCGAATGGCCGTGATAGTTGCCTTCGAACTTGACGATCTTGTCACGCCCGGTATAGCCACGTGCCAGACGAATCGCCGACATGGTGGCCTCAGTGCCAGAACAGGTCATGCGCACCAGCTCGATGGACGGGATGATCTCGCAGATCAGGTCGGCCATGGTGGTTTCGATCGCCGTCGGCGTACCGAATGACAGACCCTGTTCAAGACGCTGGCGTACCGCATTGAGTACATCAGGGTCGGCATGGCCGGTAATCATCGGCCCCCAGGAGTTCACATAGTCGATATAGCGCTTGCCTTCCACATCATGGAGATAGGCCCCCAGAGCACGCTCCATGAAAACGGGCGGGCGATGCAACCCCTTGAATGCACGAACCGGTGAGTTCACACCGCCGGGGATGTGCTGGCAAGCCTGCTCAAAGAGCTGTGCAGATGTGGTCATATCAACCCCCTATTACCCTGTTGAAGGAAAAATTCATATTTACCGGAAGTCTCGCATGGCGCGGCTTCCAGTTGTGGATAACTTTCTGGACAACCTTTTGGTAAGCCGTGGGTTACCCGTGGGCAACCTGCTATTTTCTCACCAAAATTGATCCTTAATTGCTTCATTTTCAATGGCCGCGGCAACAAAGGCCAGCCCATAGGATGTGACTGTCATCATACCGTGGTGAAGGGAACGGTGAACGGTGTATCCGGTAGCTGCCATAAACGTCGCGGCAGGTACTGGTCGTGTCCGGGCCGCCAGCCTCGCTTGAGCGCTTGCCAGGTAAAGGCCTGAGCCTGTTCACAGGCGCTGACGACGCCTTCGCCAATCGCCAGGCGTGCGGCCAGTGCAGCTGCCAGGGTGCAGCCTGAGCCATGGTAACTGCCGGCCAGTCTGGGCCACTGCCATTGCCGATCGCCATGCGGACGATGCAGCGTATGCACGACCTGAGACGCATCCGCGCCCGATACTGGATCATCAGTGCCGGTCACCAGCACCGCCTGACAGCCCAGATGCATCAGGCTGACCGCCCGCTGGGTGTCATCAGCGCTGTCAGGACCCGCCAGCCGCGCCAACTCATAGCGGTTGGGCGTCACAATATCCGCCCGGGGCAACAGCAGCTCACGAAAAGCGTCCACAAGATCAGCAGCAGACAGCTGTGTCCCACCGCCCGCCTTGATGACCGGATCTACAATAACCGGTATGCCAGGGCGCTCTCGGATGATCCCGACAACGGCTGACAGGCTGTCAATGCTCGCCACCAAGCCAATCTTGATGGCTGCCACCGGAAGGTCGTCCAGCGCCGCGGCCATCTCCTGGATATGCGAGCCGCTGACTGGATACACGGCCTGGACATCGCGACAGTTCTGCACGGTCAGTGCAGTGGGAACTGTCATTGCCCAGCCACCGCAGGCGGCGATTGCCTCGTTGTCAGCCACCAGGCCGGCACCACCGGTCGGGTCATGACCGGATAACACCAGCACAATGGGAAGATCCGCAGACACTGCTGGTGATTCACCCGCCATCAGAACGGTTTCAGCACAGCAAGGAATACGATGACCAATAACGCGATTACCGGCAACTCATTGAAGATACGGAAAAAACGATGGCTTTTGGTACACCGGCCTTCAGCAAACTGCTTGAGGTAAATCATGCACACATGATGATAGGCGATCAGCAGTACAACCAGCGTCAGCTTGATATGCATCCAGCCCTGGGAAAGCCAGCTAGGCATCAGATACAGCATGGTTCCGCCAAACAGCAGCACCGCAATCATCGATGGCGTCATGATGCCCCGGTACAGCTTGCGCTCCATCACGATGAAATGATCAATCGCCTGCTGCTCACCCTTGTCACGGGCCATGGCGTGATAGACAAACAGTCGGGGCAGATAGAACAGAGCAGCAAACCAGGTCACCATGGCGATCAGGTGCAGGGCTTTCATCCACAGGTACATCGTGATTCCTTAATCAGAAGATCGGGCTTAATTTTGACGGGTCTTCGTCACGGACTGGTCTTCGTAGCGATAATAACGCTCAATCGCACTGCGTGTGATGATACCGGAAATTCGCTGCTTGTCAGGCCGCCGGCCATGCACCACGTAGAGCGCATCCACCGGATTCTCATTGAGGCGCTGATAGGCCTCAGACAGGGTAGCCTGAAGGTGAATCGGCCCCAGCTCCAGGCGCTCCCCGGGAATCTCCAGCAGATCAAACATGCCCTCACTGTCGATCAGCTCGTCGTCTGCCGTGTGTTCCAGCAGCCAACGGGCAAGATGTGCCGCGTTCATCGCCAGAGCAGGTTTGTCGTCGCTGGAGCGCTCGATGATGATCCACTCGGGATTGGCGTCCAGCAGGGCGCTGGCCTGCTCATAGCTCAGCCGCCTGCGGGTTCGCGAGAAACTCCTTTCCATGACCGCCGGCACAGAAATACGGCTCAACGCCTGCATCAGCGGTTGTTGCAACGGATGCATGCCATGGCGTGTTACGCTGATAAAAAAGCCGTCACAGCCACATAGCTGACGGGCTGTCAGACAGGCAACGACCACCGCCAGCATGCCCGGCAACATCAGCTGCGGATTGTGCGTCAACTCCAACAATGCCATCAGTGCCGCCATGGGTGCCTGTAATACGGCAGCCATCATGGCCGCCATACCCATCAGCGCATACAGAGCCGGATCGGTTTGCATGTCGGGTAGCAGCAAGTTGCCAACCATTCCACACAAGGCGCCGGCTGCTCCACCGGCCACCAGAATCGGGCCAATGATGCTCACCGGCACCCGGCAGGCTACCGCGCCAGCAGTCAGAATCAGTTTGCCAATGGCAACCGCCATCAGCACATCAATGGCCACTTGCCCCTCCAGGGTTCGGCGCATGCTGTCATAGCCCATGCCCTGTACCTCGGGATACCAGAAGGCCGTCAGGCCCACGGCGACACCCACCAGCACCAGACGCAATGCAAACGGCAGGATATCCAGGCGCGGCGCACTGCGTGCCAGACGGACAAAGCCACCAGCAAGCAGACCGATCAGTAAGGCACTGGCCGCAATCCAGGGCAGGTGGATGAAGGATTCCATGACCACCCCAGCTTTCTGGAAAGGCGGGTCAAAACCGAACACCGACTGGGAAATGACCGACCCCATGAAAGAGGCCAGGATAACCGGTATGAAACCGACGGTGGTGTATTCCATCATCACCACTTCCATGGCAAAGATGACACCACCCAGAGGCGTGTTGAAAGAGGCTGAAATACCCGCGGCAGTGCCGCAGGCAACCAGCACCCGCAAGCTGTTGTGAGGCAGTTGCAAGGACGTGCCAAGACCGCTGCTGGCCGCAGCCCCCAAGTGAATGGCAGGCCCCTCACGCCCCGCCGACAGGCCACCAAGTACCGAGACCAGGCCTATCCACCACTGACTTATCCAGTTGCGGATCGGGAAACGCCCCTGTTGATAAGTCAGGCGTTCAATCACATGGGCAATACCGATCTGGTGACGGCTTCCACCCGGGTGGAGTGCCAGCCAGCCGCCTATCAGCGTCACCGCCAACAGTGGCAGGATACTGCGGAACATGGGCGTCAGTTGCTCGAATGCCTCAGGGTCGCTATCGGGCATGAAAAACATCGCACCCAGCTTGAGCAGCAGCCGAAACAGCGTCATCAGGCAGCCGGTAATGACCCCCGCAATGACGCCCAGCACGCACAGCTGGGGCAGCGCATCAACGCTGGCCAACTTGCGTCGGAAGCTTTCCAGGCTAAAGCGATGAGGGTTGGTATTTGACAAGCCGCCTTCCTTTTTTTGAGCGTGACCCATGTTATCCACAGGCCTGATCTTATTGTTTTTAACCCCGAAACAGATGGCCAGTGACGGGCTTATCTGGGTGAGCGCTACCCATCTTGTGTATCATATTGTCAATTGAAACGCTTAATGAGGAATCCACTGTGATCAAGGTCGGAATCGTCGGCGGTACCGGATACACCGGCGTCGAGCTGCTCAGGCTGCTGGCTGGGCACCCCCAGGTCGTCATTGAATGCATCACCTCGCGCAGTGAAGCCGGAGTTGGCGTCAGTGAGCTGTACCCGAACCTGCGTGGACATTATGACAACCTGCGTTATAGCACGCCGGATCCGGCACAGCTGGGTCACTGTGATGTGGTTTTCTTCGCCACTCCGCACGGCGTTGCTCACTCCCTGGCGGGCGACCTGCTGGCGCGGGGCACCCGGGTCATCGACCTGTCTGCCGATTTCCGCCTGCGCGATGCCGACCTGTGGGCCGAGTGGTACAACCAGCCCCATGGCGCGCCGCAGCTATTGGAAGAAGCTGTCTACGGTTTACCCGAAGTCAATCGTGACAGGATCCGCCAGGCGCGTCTGGTCGCCGTGCCGGGTTGTTATCCCACGGCGGTGCAGCTGGGGTTGCTGCCGCTGCTGGAAGCGGGTGTCGTCAACACCAGCCACTTGATTGCCGACTGCAAGTCCGGCGTCACCGGTGCCGGGCGTAATGCCAAGATTCCCTTCCTGCTGGCCGAGGCCAGTGAGTCTCTGAAAGCCTATGGCGCATCGGGGCATCGTCATTTGCCCGAAATCAACCAGGGGCTGGAAGATGCCGCTGGCTCAGCTGTCGGGCTGACGTTTGTTCCCCACCTGATCCCCATGATCCGCGGTATACACGCCACACTCTATGCCCGGCTCACTCAGCCGGTGGACGACCTGCAGGCACTTTTTGAAAAGCGCTTTGCCAACGAGCCCTTTGTCGATGTGATGCCCGCTGGCAGCCATCCTGAAACGCGCAGCGTCAAGGGAGCCAACGTCTGCCGACTGGCCATTCATCAGCCCCAGGGCAGCGACACCGTGGTCGTACTTGCAGTGATCGACAACCTGGTCAAGGGCGCTTCTGGCCAGGCCATCCAGAATCTTAACCTGATGTTCGGTTTCGACGAGGACGCCGGACTGAAGGCGCCTGCGCTACTTCCCTGATCGTGCATTCATTCCCATTCCCGGGCAATTGTTGACCCTTTTGCTCAGGAATGGGGATAATCGGGATCAACTCTCATTCAATAACTCCCGGGGGGTTTCCCATGAGTGGTGCTGAATCATTCGAACCGACTCCGCTGATGCTTTCGGACAGCGCCAAAGCACGGTTGAATCGGCTGATCGAGAAAGAGAGCAATACCGCACTCAAGCTGCGCGTGTACGTCACTGGCGGCGGCTGTTCCGGCTTCCAGTACGGCTTTGATTTCACCGAAGACGTTGCAGATGATGATACCCAGATCGACTTTTCAGGGGTTTCACTGGTCGTCGATCCGCTGTCGTACCAGTATCTGGTGGGCTCTGTGGTGGATTTCGAAGAAGGTCTGGCAGGAGCACGCTTCCTGATCAAGAACCCTAATGCCAAGACCACCTGCGGCTGCGGCACCTCCTTCATGATCTGACGTGCACTGTCTGCCTGTCTCGCCAGGCATTCTTTCGCCAGACGCTCTGACAAACAGTCAAACGATCTTGCCAACCGTTGATAACACGCAGAAGCCAGGGCGGCTTTTTGCTTGACGCTTTCCACCCAAGTCGCCATTGTAATCAGTATGCTTGATATTCATGCATTCGCTGTTTTTTCAATAAGCTATGAGGAATAACAAATGAAATACTCACTCAAGACGCTGTCTCTTGCCGGTTGCATGGGCCTCAGCGTAGCTTTTAGCGGCATGGTTGCGGCAGACACGGTGAAGATTGCCACCGACCCAAGCTTCGTCCCTTTCGAGATGCTGGACCAGGAAACCGGCGAGATGACCGGCTTCGACATGGATATCATCCGTGAAATTGCTGATCGTGCCGGTTTTGAGTACGAAATCAACACCATGGATTTCAACGGCATCATTCCGGCGGTCCAGACCGGCAACGTGGATATTGCCATCGCCGGTATTACCATCACCGATGAACGCGCCGAAATCGTCGACTTTTCAGCCCCTTACTACGATAGCGGCCTGCAAATTCTGGTCGGCACCAATCAGGAAGGTGTTGAAACCATCGACGACCTGTCCGGCATGAAAATCGGCACCAAGATTGGTTCCACCAGCTATGACTACCTGACCGAGAACCTGAGCGACGATACCACCATCACGCCTTACCCGGGTTCTGCTGACATGTACATGGCACTGCTGGGCGGCAGCGTTGACGCGGTGTTCTATGACGCCCCCAACGTTGGCTACTTCTCCCAGACCCGTGGTGATGGTCGCGTCAAGGTTGTAGGTCCTCTGTATGAAGGCCAGCAGTACGGCATCGTATTCGTCAAAGGCAGTGAGCTGGTCGAACCGGCCAACGAAGCACTGGCTGCCATGCGTGAAGACGGCACCTATGATGAAATCCACACCAAGTGGTTTGGCAGCAGCAGCAACGACGAGTAACAGCTGAACTTTCTCATGGTTGCTGACTCGGCTACCACACGGCTGTAACGGCACTGTCTCCCCGATGCTCAGTTTCAGGGAGACAGTGCCGTTTTATTGTTAACTTAACCCTGTGCCCGCGGAGCATCACTTGTGGACGTCACTTTCCAATTCAACTGGCAAGCCGCCTTTGACTCCATCCCCTATCTGCTGAAAGGGGTTCCTTATACACTGCTGATTTCCTTTGGCGGTCTAGCCATCGGCTTTCTGCTCGGTATTTTCTTCGGACTGCTGCGTATCAGCCCTATGCAGTGGCTACGCTGGCCGGCCATCACCTATATCGAGGTCTTTCGCGGCACACCGGTACTGGTACAGGTGCTTTTTATCTTCTATGGGTTACCTCAGCTACTGGGCGGCCCCATTGATGCGGTCACGGCCGGTATTGCGGCGATTGCCGTCAACTCAGGGGCCTATATCTCTGAAATCGTACGCGGCGGGGTTCAGTCCATCGAGCGCGGTCAGCGCGAGGCGGGCCTTTCCCTGGGTCTGTCTCGGGTACAGACCTTTCGCTACATCATCTGGCCCCAAGCCTTCCGGCGTATGATTCCTGCACTGGGGAACCAGGGCATCATCAGTATCAAGGACACCTCGCTGTTTGCTGTGATTGGAGTTGGTGAGCTGGTGCGCCAGGGGCAGATCTATATTGCGACAACGTTCAACGCACTGGAGGTGTACCTGATGGTTGCGGTGATGTATCTGGTCATTACCCTGACACTATCCATTGCACTGCGCATGCTTGAACGCAAGGGGCTGGTAGGACAATGAACAAAGACAATAGCAAACGCCAGATTGATACCGACGCTGAGCCCATTGTGCGCATGCACAGGCTCAACAAGCACTTCGGCAAGCTGCATGTGCTCAAAGATGTTGACCTGGAAGTCACACCCGGCGAGGTAGTGGTCATTATCGGCGCCAGCGGATCCGGTAAATCCACTATGATCCGCTGTATCAACGGGCTCGAAGAGTTTCAGAAAGGCCAGCTTGTTGTGGACGGCAACGGCCTTGCGCCCTATGGCAAGGCTAGCCGGGCGCTGCAGAAGATTCGTACCGAAGTCGGCATGGTATTCCAGCAGTTCAACCTCTTCCCGCACCTCAGCGTGCTAGACAACGTCACCCTGGCCCCAATGAAGGTGCGTAACACTAGCCGCGCTGAAGCTATCCAGACCGCCAAGCGCCTGCTTGAGCGGGTTGGCATTGCTGACCAGTCCGACAAGTATCCAACCCAGCTGTCAGGCGGCCAGCAGCAGCGTGTGGCGCTGGCCAGAGCACTGGCCATGGAGCCCCGGTTGATGCTGTTTGATGAGCCCACCTCGGCGCTGGACCCCGAGATGATCGGTGAAGTTCTCGACGCCATGCGTGAGCTGGCCCGCGAGGGCATGACCATGGTGATTGTGACCCATGAGATGAATTTTGCCCGCGAGGTTGCTGACCGGGTGATCTATATCCACAAAGGGGAAATTGTCGAGCAGGGTACGCCGGAAGAAGTGTTTGATACCCCCAAGAACGAGCGGACACAAAGCTTCCTCGCGAGAGTTCTGACTCACTAAGATCCGCTAACTCTTTCCTTTCCAGATACCTTTCTGAGCCCTGTCACCAATGACAGGGCTTTTTTATGGCTGTGGATAACATTTTTTTTGATTGCCGATATGTTTCCTCCTGGCCCAGTGAGGCTGCAGCTTCTGGCTGTTTAGTAAACACAGAAGCGGATTGTTCACAGCCACGAGGACAAAGCCGCTCCTGCTCTGTGGGCAACTGTGGGACAGTCTGCACTGTGCATAACTCATCTTTTCATCCACAAGGCTCCCACAAGCTACACGCACGCTGTCCGCCTCTTTTACCCCCATAAGCCAACAACACAATTCACTGAAAAATAAAGAATAGATGCGTTTATTAACAGATTTTCGGATGACTAATAACTACAACATCAATAGAACTTCTTATTTATATATCTATTTTAATATTGTAATCAGGAAAGCAGCTGGTATGAGTACCGTCCAGGTGTGGAAAACCCTGACGTTTACCCACAGGAGCAGTTATACTGCCGGCCTAAATTCCTATTTTTTTCCAGGCATCGGCCTTTACGCCGAACGAGGTGTTCCTTGGATTATCCCGACCGCTTCGACGTCATCGTCATCGGTGGTGGTCACGCAGGCACTGAAGCAGCCCTCGCTGCCGCCCGTACCGGCAGCCAAACATTGCTGCTGACACACAACATCGAGACGCTGGGACAGATGTCCTGCAATCCCGCCATTGGCGGAATCGGCAAGACCCATTTAGTCAAGGAAATCGATGCACTGGGCGGTGCCATGGGCCTGGCAACCGATGCTAGTGGTATCCAGTTCCGTGTGCTCAATGCCCGTAAAGGTCCAGCGGTGCGTGCTACCCGTGCACAAGCAGATCGGGTGCTGTACAAAGCAGCCATTCGTAGCACTCTAGAAAACCAACCCAATCTGACGATTTTCCAGCAGGCCGCTGGTGATCTAATTGTTGAAAACGATAACGTCCGCGGCGTAGTCACTGAGACAGGCATCCGTTTCCACGCTCATGCTGTGGTGCTTTGTACCGGGACTTTTCTCGGCGGTGTTATCCATATGGGGTTGGATACTTCCCATGCCGGGCGTGCTGGTGATCCCCCCTCGAATGCACTGGCCCAGCGATTACGTGCCATGCCGCTGCGGGTTGATCGGTTGAAAACGGGGACGCCACCACGCATCAATGCCAGATCTGTGGATTTTTCACTGCTCGAAGAACAACCGGGTGACACACCAACGCCGGTGATGTCGTACATGGGCAGCCAGGACATGCACCCGCGTCAAGTCAGCTGCCATATCACGCATACCAATGGCCGCAGCCATCAGCTCATCCGTGACAACCTTGACCGCTCACCGATGTTCAGTGGTGTCATCGAGGGTGTCGGGCCGCGTTACTGCCCGTCCATCGAGGACAAGGTTCACCGCTTTGCTGACAAAGACAGTCACCAGATATTTCTCGAGCCTGAAGGCCTGAATACCCATGAGCTATATCCCAACGGCATTTCAACCTCGTTGCCCTTTGACGTTCAGCTGCAGGTAGTCCGTTCGATTCGCGGTCTAGAAAACGCCCATATCACACGGCCTGGCTATGCCATCGAGTACGATTTCTTCGATCCGCGTGATCTCAAACACTCGCTGGAAACCCGCTGTTTACACAATCTGTACTTTGCCGGCCAGATCAACGGCACCACGGGTTACGAAGAAGCCGGCGCCCAAGGGTTGTTGGCTGGATTGAATGCCGCCCGCCGTGCCCAAGGTCTTGAGGCCTGGTGGCCACGCCGCGACGAGGCATACCTCGGCGTACTGATCGACGACCTGATAACGCTTGGTACACGCGAGCCATACCGCATGTTTACTTCACGGGCGGAATATCGATTGTTGCTGCGTGAAGACAACGCCGATATGCGGTTGACCGAGACAGGGCGCGAACTGGGACTGATCAATGATGCTCGTTGGAATAGCTTTTCCAGCAAACGGGATGCTGTGGCGTTTGAAAGCCAGCGGCTCAAAAGTACCTGGGTCCAGCCAGGCAGCGATGCCGCAAAGGCCCTTGAGGCACAACTGTCCAAGCCGCTGACACGCGAATACAACCTGATGGACTTGCTCCGGCGGCCGGAGCTCGATTACGCCAGCGTGGCACATCTCAGCGGTGAACCAGTGAGTGATTGCGTGGTTGCTGAGCAAGTACAGATTCAGGCTAAGTACCAGGGTTACATTGATCGCCAGCAGGATGAAATCGATAAACTGAAACGCCACGAAGCCACACCGCTACCAGCGGATCTGGACTACAGCGGTGTTGAAGGTTTGTCACATGAAATTCGCCAGAAGCTCAACGAATCACGCCCGGCCACACTGGCTCATGCCACGCGTATCCCAGGCATGACACCGGCGGCTGCCTCGCTTCTGCTGGTATATCTCAAGAAACGCCGCCAGCTGGGCGACAAGCAGCGGATGGTTAATCAATGAGTAGTGATAGCGTGGCAATCGGAGAAAGGCTCGATCAGGGCGTTGCACAACTTGGCATCGCGCTTGATGAGCAGCAGCGTGACAAGCTGCTGGCACTGGTGAGGCTGTTGCACAAGTGGAACCGTGCCTATAATCTCACCGCGGTGCGCGATCCACTAACTATGGTCAGCCGTCATCTGCTCGATAGTGCCGCGATTGCACCTTTTGTGACCGGCCCCAGGGTACTGGATGTTGGCTCTGGCGCGGGACTGCCAGGACTGGTACTGGCCATTCTGGATCCATCGCTCGATATCACCCTGATTGACAGTAATGGCAAGAAAGTCCGTTTTCAACGCCAGGCCGTGATGGAACTCGGGTTGACCAATGTGACCCCGGTCCAGGCCAGAGTCGAAGACCAGCAAACACTGGATGAGCGCTTTGAACAGGTAGTTTCACGCGCCTTTGCCAGCCTGCCGGATTTTATCGCGTTGAGCCAGGCATGGCTTGCCAAAGACGGCCAGTGGCTAGCTATGAAAGGCCCCGCAGTGGAAGATGAGCTGGAAGGGCTTGCCACGAATGTACGCGTGATTGACCGCCATCGGCTAAAGGTACCCTTCGAGCCGGGCAATCGCTGGCTGGTCGTGCTTGAGCAACACTAAATTCACCGGAGTCTTTGTCGAAGTATTCGCCGAGGCATCCGCCACCCGCAAGGACGTTGTCGTGACCAAGATCATTGCTTTGACCAACCAGAAAGGCGGTGTGGGTAAGACCACTACCACCGTCAACCTGGCGGCGAGTCTGGCCGCCCTGGATCGCAAAGTGCTTATCGTGGACCTGGACCCTCAGGGGCATGCCACCATGGGCAGCGGCGTCGACAAGCATGAGCTGGAAGCCAGCGTCCTTGACGTAATTCTTGGTCAGTGTCAGATCAAGGATGTGATCATGGACTGCCCCAGGGCAGGTTATAAACTCTTGCCGAGCAACGGCGACCTGACGGCCGCCGAAGTGGAGCTGCTCGATATTGAACAGGGGCGTGAACGCCGGCTGTTCAATGCACTGGAGGATGTCAGCAGCGACTACGACGTAGTGCTGATCGACTGCCCGCCATCACTTAGTCTGCTTACCGTTAATGGGTTGACCGCTGCCCATGGCGTGCTGATCCCGCTGCAGTGCGAGTTCTACGCCATGGAAGGGCTTTCAGCACTGCTCGACACCATTGAGCAGATCAAAGCCAGCGTGAACCCCGATATCGAAATCTTCGGCATTCTGCGTACCATGTATGATGGCCGCAACAGCTTGACCAGAGACGTCAGCAAACAACTGCGCGACTACTTCGGCGAGACCTTGCTCAAGGCCACCATACCGCGCAATGTGCGCGTTGCTGAAGCACCTAGCCACGGCCTGCCGGTTACCAAATATGCGCGCTTGTCGCGAGGCAGTCAGGCGCATCGAGTGTTGGCTAAGGAGCTGATCCGCCGGTTGTCGCTCTGAGTGTGTGCACCACTACCGCTGTTTGTGATGAGGGAAAGTCGATGACGCATAAACGCGCTCTGGGTCGCGGACTGGATGCCCTGATTGGTGCGGGAGCCAAGCGCCGTGAAAGTCTTGACCTGCCGGGTGTTGCCGCAACCGACGCGATAATTGAAGAGGCCACCGGCACTGTGGCTGACGAGCGGCTTGAACGATTACCACTGGGGCAGTTGAGCCGGGGTCGCTATCAGCCGCGCCGTGAGATTCAGCCCGAGGCGCTGGAGGAGCTGGCTGACTCCATTCGTGCCCAGGGCGTGATGCAGCCTATCGTGGTGCGCCCCATTGGTGAGCAGCGCTACGAGATTATTGCCGGTGAGCGTCGTTGGCGTGCCGCCCAGCTGGCCGAATTGGACGTGATCCCCGCGGTGATCCGCGATGTTACCGACGAAGTCGCACTGGCGCTGGCGCTGATCGAGAACATTCAGCGCGAAAACTTGAATGCCATCGAAGAATCCATGGCGATCAAGCGCCTGATCGACGAATTTGAGCTGACCCAGCAGCAAGCGGCTGATGCCGTCGGTCGTTCGCGTACCCAAGTGGCAAACTTGCTACGCTTGCTGCACCTGGAACCTGAAGTCCAGATGCTACTTGAGCGCGGCGATCTGGATATGGGGCACGCCCGGGCTCTGCTGAGCCTGTCCGCTGCGAAACAGCGCAAAGCCGCCCATGAGGTCATCAACAAGGACCTGACGGTACGCGCCACCGAAGCGCTGGTTAAACAGCTGAACAAGGGCGAATCCAAAAAAGCCGAAAAACCCCAGCCATCGCCAGATATTACCCGGGTGGAAAACCAGCTGGCAGATATTCTGGGTGCTCCGGTCAATATTCAACACGGACGTGGCGGCAAAGGCCGCTTGACTATTCGTTATACCAGTCTGGAAGAGCTAGATGGCATCATTGAGCACATTCGCTGAATCGATTTATCTCGATGTTTAGTCTAATACAGGCTGAAATCATTGGGTTTCGGGACCTGGGCGGTTGAAGCTCATCCGGTGCTTCCCTATAATCGCGTCCAACCCATGGATTCAACGCAGTAGGATGGTGTCAAAAAACATCCGGTCATCGCAAGACCGGTCATTGTAGGGACAATGGCATGGCCAGAAGGATCAGGCGACCAACAGTCCTGTTTATCTTACTGATACAGCTGATAGTTCTCGCGATAATGGCTGTCGTCGGTTTTCTGGCAGGTGGCCTGGAGGATGCCAAATCGGCCGTCATGGGTTGTGCGGTTGCTGTGTTACCGAATCTGTATTTTTCCTGGCAGGTGCTGAACCTGGAAGGTGGACGCAACGCCAGAAAAGCGGTCAGTGGCTTCTATCGAGCCGAAGCAGGCAAGTTTAGTTTGACGGTGGCGTTGTTCGCGCTGGTTTTTGCCGCAGTGCCTCTCTCAAACCATGCTTTATTCTTTGGCGCTTACGTGGTGACGTTGTGTGCATATTGGCTAGCTCCATGGCTGAGTATGCACCGTACACCCAATTGACTTCGAGGCAGCTCATGGCAGGCAGTAACCTGACGACAACGGAGTATATCCAGCATCACCTTCAGAACCTGACCTTCGGGCTACACCCTGATAATGGCTGGTCCATTGCCAAGACAGCGGCTCAGGCAGAAGAAATGGGGTTCTGGGCTATCCACCTCGACACCATGGGCTGGTCGATTGCCATGGGTGTGTTGTTCATATGGCTGTTCCACAAGGTAGGCAAGGTGGCCACCACGGGTGTGCCGGGCAAGTTGCAGTGCGCCATCGAGATGGTCTTTGAGTTTGTGGAAAACACCGTGCGTGGCACATTTAGCCACAAGAACTCCTTGGTCGGGCCAATGGCGTTGACACTGTTCGTGTGGATTTTCCTGATGAACCTGCTCAAACTGGTTCCGGTGGATATCGGCCCGATGCTGTTTGCCAAGCTGGGTGTCGACACCATGAAAATCGTACCAACCACTGACCCTAACGGCACTCTCGGCATGGCACTGGGCGTGTTCATTCTGATTCTTTTTTACAGTGTCAAAGTCAAAGGGCCTGGTGGTTTTGCCAAGGAACTGTCTTTCACCCCTTTTAATCACTGGTCACTGATTCCGTTCAACCTGGTGATGGAGATAATAGGCCTGCTGGTCAAGCCGGTGAGTCTCGGCCTGCGTCTGTTTGGCAACATGTTCGCCGGTGAGGTGATCTTTATCTTGATTGCTCTGCTGCCATTCTGGGTCTCTTGGACACTGAACGTGCCTTGGGCGATTTTCCATATTCTTATCATCACCCTGCAGGCGTATATCTTCATGGTGTTGGCGGTGGTCTACCTGAACTCAGCCCACGAACAACACTGAATCGCGTAATATCCGATAAACCCTTGAAACATTAATGTAAATCGACAGGAGCACTACCATGGAACTCGTCTACATCGCTGCTTCCCTCATGATCGGCCTGGGCGCACTGGGTACCGGTATCGGTTTCGCCCTGCTGGGCGGCAAGCTGCTGGAAACCACTGCACGTCAGCCAGAAATGGGTGATCAGCTGCTGACCAGGACCTTCCTGATGGCCGGTCTGCTGGATGCCGTGCCGATGATCGGTGTGGGTATCGCGATGTACCTGATTTTCGTCGTCGCCGGTTAATACGCTGCGCATGCCGAGTGATTGTCGCTCGGCCTGCCTCTTCCGGTAGCCACGAAACTGTCAGAGGTACGTCCTTGTGAATATCAACATGACGCTCATCGGACAGACGATTGCCTTCGCGATCTTTGTCTGGTTCTGCATAAAGTATGTATGGCCGCCGATCAGCAACGCGCTTCACGAGCGCCAGCGCAAGATTGCCGAAGGCCTCGACGCTGCCACTCGCGCGTCGCGTGATCTTGAACTGGCTGAAGCACAGGCCAGTGAGCTGCTCAGCGAAAGCAAGCAGCAGGCTTCTGAAATTCTGGAACAAGCCAACAAGCGCTCGGCCCAGATGATCGAGGAAGCGCGTGAGCAGGCGCGCCAGGAAGGCGAACGTATCGTCGCCAATGCCAAAGCCGAGATTGATCAAGAGATCAATCGTGCCAAGGATAGTCTGCGTGAGCAGGTATCACGTCTCGCTATCCAGGGTGCCGAGCAGGTGCTGGGTTCCGCCATCGACGAGAAGCAACATACCAAGCTCGTCAACGATCTGGCCAAAGAGCTTTAGGAGATAACCCATGGCGGAACTGTCTACCGTCGCGCGCCCTTATGCTAAAGCAGCTTTTGAGTTTGCCTTGGAACAGGATGCGTTGGCGGATTGGTCCAGCATGCTGACTCAGGTAGCGCAGATCGTCAGCAACGACGATGTGCGCGCCAAAGTGCTGAAGCATCCGCGCCTCTCCAACGCCGATAAGGCAGAAATGCTGATCGACATCAGCGGTGACAGCATCAGCGAGCAGGTGGGTAACTTCTTGCGTCAGGTTTCCCGTCAGGGACGTCTGGCGGCACTGCCCGACATTCTTGAGCAGTTCGAGACGCTCAGGGCCGAGCAGGAAAAGCGTATGGACGTGACGATCGTCTCTGCTTATCCGCTTAAAGACGCGCAGCAAAAGAAACTTGCCACCGCGTTGGCCAAGCGTCTGAACCGTGAAATCTCCATTACCACTCAGGTGGACTCCGATCTTCTGGGGGGCGTGATCCTGCGTGCCGGCGACACCGTCATCGACGGTTCGGTACGTGGTCGATTGAATCGCCTCCAGGAAGCCCTTTCCGCCTGAGTCTGAGGGACATGGCATGCAGCAACTGAATCCTTCCGAGATTAGCGACATCATCAAACAGCGTATTGAAAAGCTGGATGTCGCATCTGAAGCCCGTAATCAGGGCACCATCGTCAGTGTGTCTGACGGTATCGTCCAGATCCACGGCCTTGCCGACGCAATGTTTGGTGAGATGATCGAGTTCCCCGGCGGCATCTACGGCATGACGCTGAACCTCGAGCGCGATAGCGTCGGTGTCGTGGTGCTGGGTGACTACCTGCAGTTGCAGGAAGGCATGACGGCCCAGTGTACTGGCCGCATTCTTGAAGTGCCGGTGGGTCCTGAGCTCTGCGGCCGTGTGGTCGATGCGCTGGGTAACCCCATTGACGGCAAGGGTGACATCAATGCCAAGCTGACCGACGCGGTAGAAAAGGTCGCTCCCGGTGTTATCACCCGTCAGTCCGTTGATGAGCCCATCCAGACCGGCTTCAAGTCCATCGACGCCATGGTGCCGGTTGGTCGCGGTCAGCGTGAGCTGATCATCGGTGACCGTCAGATCGGTAAGTCGGCGATTGCCATCGATGCGATCATCAACCAGAAAGGCGCGGGCGTGACCTGTGTCTACGTGGCTATCGGTCAGAAGCAGTCGACCATCGCCAACGTCGTGCGCAAGCTCGAAGAGCACGGCGCGATGGAACACACTATCGTGGTTGCCGCCGGCGCTGCCGATCCGGCTCCGATGCAGTTCCTGGCACCTTACTCCGGCTGCACCATGGGTGAGTACTTCCGCGACCGTGGCCAGGACGCTCTGATCGTCTATGACGATCTGTCCAAGCAGGCCGTCGCGTATCGCCAGGTGTCGCTGCTGTTGCGTCGTCCGCCGGGCCGCGAAGCTTATCCTGGTGACGTTTTCTATCTCCACTCCCGTCTGCTTGAGCGCGCCGCTCGCGTGAACGCCGACTATGTCGAGAAGTTCACCAACGGTGAAGTGAAAGGCAAGACCGGTTCGCTGACGGCGCTGCCGATCATCGAGACCCAAGGTGGTGACGTGTCTGCGTTCGTTCCGACCAACGTGATCTCGATCACTGATGGTCAGATCTTCCTCGAAGCTGACCTGTTCAACTCAGGCATTCGTCCGGCTATCAACGCCGGTCTGTCGGTGTCTCGTGTGGGTGGTGCAGCGCAGACTAAAATCGTTAAGAAGCTGGGCGGCAGCGTGCGTCTGGCACTGGCTCAGTACCGTGAGCTGGCGGCCTTTGCCCAGTTCGCTTCTGACCTGGATGAAGCGACCCGCAAGCAGCTGGAGCACGGTCAGCGCGTTACCGAGCTGATGAAGCAGAGCCAGTATGCGCCGATGTCGGTGGCTGAAATGGCACTCTCGCTGTTCGCTGCCAACGAAGGCTATCTCGATGACATCGAGGTTAATAAAGTGCTGGACTTCGAACGCTCTCTGCATGATTACATGAAGGCCGAGCATTCTCAGCTGCTTGACAGCATTAACGAGTCCGGCGACTACAACGACGAAATCAAGAATGGCCTTAAGGCCGGTCTCGACAAGTTCAAGGCAACGCAGAGCTGGTAATTCTGATGGCTCGCTCCTGGCGGGGCGAGCTGGATGCTTTGTGTAGTCACGAACAGGGGTAGATCGCTATGGCAGCTGCAAAAGAGATACGCACTCAGATAGGCAGCATCAAGAACACGCAGAAGATCACCAGTGCCATGGAAATGGTCGCTGCGTCGAAGATGCGCAAGGCGCAGGAGCGGATGCGAGCCAGCCAGCCCTACGCCAAGCAAATCCGTAAGGTGGCAGGCCATGTGGCCGACGCCAACCCCGAGTACCGGCATCCCTGGATGCTGGAGCGCGAGGTCAAGCGGGTAGGTTTTATTGTGGTCTCCAGTGACCGCGGCTTGTGTGGTGGCCTGAACGTTAACCTGTTCAAGGCTGTGCTCCAACAGGCCAGACACTGGCAGGAGCAAGGCGCCGAGTTGGAATTCTGTGCGCTTGGCTCCAAGGCAACAGCGTTCTTTCGCAAGTATGGTGGCGCGCTGGTCGCTGCTCGCTCGGGTATGGGCGAGGCACCGTCAACCACCGATCTGATCGGCAGCGTGAAAGTCATGCTGGATGCCTATGACGAAGGCAGGCTCGATCGGCTGTACGTCGTGTTCAATGAATTCGTCAACACCATGACCCAGAAGCCGATGGTGAATCAGCTTCTGCCACTGGCGGCGAACATGAGCGTGGCTGCGAAAGACGAAGAAGAAAAGACGGCTCCCGGAGGCTGGGACTACCTGTATGAACCGGATGCCAAGGCGCTGTTGGATAGTCTGATTGTGCGTTTTGTCGAGGCACAGGTCTATCAGGCGGTCGTCGAAAATGTGGCGTGTGAGCAGGCCGCTCGGATGATCGCGATGAAGAGCGCGACAGATAACGCCGGCGATCTGATCGATGATCTGGAACTGGTGTACAACAAGGCCCGACAGGCGGCCATTACCCAGGAAATTTCTGAGATCGTTGGTGGCGCCGCCGCCGTATAGCGCCGGGGGAGGGCAATGCCTTCCCGGCAAGCAGGTTTCATTTGCAGGTTTTAGAGAGGAACCAAGATGAGCGGACGTATCGTACAAATCATCGGTGCGGTGATTGACGTAGAGTTTCCGCGGGACAATGTGCCCAAGGTCTACGACGCGCTGACGGTCTCGGGTGCCGAGACAGTTCTTGAGGTCCAGCAGCAGCTGGGCGACGGTGTGGTGAGAACCATTGCCATGGGCTCTACCGAAGGGCTCAAGCGCGGTATGGAAAGTACCAATACAGGCACTGCCATTTCTGTGCCAGTGGGTGAAGAAACCCTGGGCCGTATCATGAACGTGCTCGGTGAGCCGATTGATGAGGCTGGCCCCATTGGTGAGAAAGAGCGCATGCCGATTCACCGCAAGGCCCCTGGCTACGCGGATCAGGCAAGCAGCAACGAGTTGCTGGAAACCGGCATCAAGGTCATCGACCTAGTATGCCCGTTTGCCAAAGGCGGCAAGGTGGGCTTGTTTGGTGGTGCCGGTGTTGGTAAAACCGTTAACATGATGGAGCTTATCCGTAACATCGCCACTGAACACAGCGGTTACTCAGTGTTTGCTGGTGTGGGTGAGCGTACACGTGAAGGTAACGACTTCTATCACGAGATGGAGGAATCTAACGTTCTCGACAAAGTAGCCCTGGTCTACGGTCAGATGAACGAGCCTCCTGGTAACCGTCTGCGTGTCGCATTGACTGGCCTGACCATCGCCGAGAAATTCCGCGATGAAGGTCGCGATGTTCTGCTGTTCGTTGACAACATTTACCGCTACACTCTGGCGGGTACCGAAGTATCCGCCCTGCTGGGTCGTATGCCTTCTGCGGTGGGTTATCAGCCGACTCTGGCTGAGGAAATGGGTGTGCTCCAAGAGCGTATCACCTCGACCAAAGATGGCTCGATCACTTCCATCCAGGCTGTTTACGTGCCTGCGGATGACTTGACCGACCCCTCACCGGCGACAACCTTTTCGCACCTGGACGCCACCGTAGTACTGGCGCGTTCGATTGCTGAACTGGGCATCTATCCGGCCATCGATCCGTTGGACTCCACCTCACGTCAGCTGGATCCGCTGGTTATCGGCCAAGAGCACTATGACACCGCGCGTGGCGTGCAGGGTGTACTGCAGCGTTACAAGGAGCTCAAGGACATCATTGCGATCCTGGGTATGGACGAGCTGTCGGATGAGGACAAGCTGTCTGTTGCACGGGCACGTAAGATCCAGCGCTTCCTGTCACAGCCGTTCTTCGTTGCCGAAGTATTTACCGGCTCGCCCGGCAAGTACGTGTCCCTGAAGGAAACCATCCGTGGCTTCCAGGGCATTCTCGACGGCGAGTACGACGACATGCCGGAACAAGCCTTCTACATGGTCGGCACTATCGACGAAGCTGTCGAGAAAGCCAACCAGATGAAGTAATCCCTCCACCTGGGAGACGTCATCATGACGAAAAGCTTCAGATGCGAGATCGTCAGCGCCGAGGCGTCGATCTATTCCGGTGATGCCGAGCAGGTCGTGGCCACGGGTATCATGGGGGATCTTGGGATCCTTCCAGGCCACACGCCACTGCTTACTGAGCTGGCACCTGGACCGGTGCGTGTCGTGTATGAGGGTGGTGAGGAGTCTCACTTCTACGTCACGGGCGGCTTTCTGGAAGTACAGCCTCACGTGGTTACTGTGCTGGCATCTACTGCGGTACAGGCTGAAGACTTGGATGAGGCTGCTGCTGAAGAAGCTCGCCAACACGCACTTCAGATGATGGACGACAAGTCTGCAGAACTGGACTACACGCGTGCCTCAGCTGAGTTGGCCGAAGCCGTTGCACGGCTGCGGACTATTCAGCAGCTGCGTCACAAGGTAGGCGGAAGTCGAGCCTGATCTGTGGCCTGGCTGCACGTCTTGATAGTATGAGAAAAGACGCCCTCCGGCAGAAGTTGCTGGAGGGCGTTTTGCTGTTATCAGCAGGTTGCGATGCCAACATGGAGGGCTTTGTATGCTACTCGATGAAAATCTGAATCATCATATGCAGGAGCTGCTAGAAGCCCTGGAGCAGGACGATCAGACGAGCCTTGAACAAAGCTTGAAAGAGCTTCGTGCTGCTGATATTGCCGAGATATTGGCATCCCTGATCGATAACGATGCCGTACCTTACTCGCGTTCCCTGCTGGCCCGTTTACCGCTTGACCGGCGAGCCAGCGTGCTTGGCCACATGCATAACGAAGAGCAGTTAGCGCTGATTGGCGGCATGGAAGATGAAGGGCTGCTGGCGCTGCTGGAAGAAATGGGTTCTGACGAACGGGCAGACCTCTATAAAGCGCTTGATGAAGGGCGCCGTGAGGCACTGCTGCGACGTATGGCTCACCAGGAGCGTGAAGAGGTCAAGCGCCTGGCCAGTTATGAGGAAGGCACCGCCGGTGCCTTGATGACTTCAGGCTATGTGGCGATTCCCACCGGGATGACGGTGTCGCGAGCAATGATGCGGGTGCGTCAGACTGCGCCCGATGCCGAGACGATATACCAACTGTATATCGTCGGCCCGAATGGTGAGCTAGAAGGCACCATGTCGCTGCGCATGCTCATGGTGGCAAGCCCCGCCATGGAAGTTGATGAACTGATGATCCGTGACGTCATTCATACTAACGTCAACACACTCCAGGAAGATGTGGCGCGCATCGTCGCCCGCTACGACCTGCTGGCCTTGCCGGTAGTCGATGAAGCCGGGCGACTGGTGGGTATTATCACCCACGATGATGCCCTGGATGTCATGGAGTTTGAGGCCACCGAAGATATCCACAAGGGGATGTCTATCGGCGCCCTGGACGACGGGATTGGTCGTGTCTCCCTGCCTAGTCTGTATAAAAAGCGCGTGACCTGGCTGGTATTACTGGTATTCGGCAACCTGTTTTCCGGTGCCGGTCTGGCTTATTTCGAGGACATGATCGCGGCCCATGTGGCGCTAGTATTTTTCCTACCGCTGTTGATTGGCAGTGGGGGTAACGCGGGTGCTCAGGCGGCAACTCTGATGGTTCGCGGGATGGCGACCGGCGAAGTGGGCGTCAAGGATTGGGGCAAGTTACTGAGCCGTGAGTTGTTGGTGGCCGGTGCCCTGGGCCTGACCATGGCACTGGCGGTATCACCGATTGCTTACCTGCGCGCTGGTGATGCATTGGCTGTGGTGATTGCGCTGAGCATGGTGAGCATCGTGCTGTTCGGCAGCCTGCTTGGTATGTGCCTGCCGTTCGTCCTGGACCGTCTTGGCTGGGACCCGGCTACCGCATCGGCGCCGCTGGTGACCACGCTGATTGATGCCACTGGTGTCATCATCTACTTCAGCATTGCCGTGATGGTTCTGGATATTTGAGCGTAATGACCATGGACTGGCTACAGACTGTTTTGCTGGCTTTCATACAGGGACTTACCGAGTTCCTGCCGGTTTCCAGCTCGGCGCATCTAATTCTGATGCCCGTACTTACCGGTTGGCCTGATCAGGGTCTGGCCTTCGACGTGGCGTTGCATCTCGGCAGTCTAGGGGCGGTAGTGGTGTATTTCCGCCATGAACTGGTCGCCATGACCCGTAGCTGGAGCCGCAGCGTCAGCGGCCAGGGCACCGATGACGATGCTCGGCTAGCCTGGTGGGTGATTGTAGCCACGGTGCCGGTCTGTCTGGCGGGACTGGTTTTTCAGGGCATCATCGAAACACAGCTCCGCTCCCCGCTGGTGCTGGCATTCGGGCTGATCGTTTTTGGCCTGTTGCTGGCTTATGCCGATTGGCGTCAGCGCGGTCAGAGAAATGAAACTGGTATGCGCTGGAAAGATGCCCTGTGGATAGGTCTGAGCCAGATGCTGGCGCTGATTCCTGGCACCTCACGCTCAGGTATCACCATGACAGCGGCGCTACTGTTGGGATTCAATCGTGAGGCGGCTGCCCGCTTTTCTTTCCTGCTCTCCATACCGGTTATCGTGCTGGCTGGTGCTCTACAGATCTACCACCTCAGCGCCTCGACAGTGGCAGTGGATTGGTCAGCCATGGTCGTAGGTGTAGTGAGCTCTGCCATCAGTGCGTACCTGTGTATCCATTTTTTTCTAGTGTTTATCCAACGTATCGGCATGCAGCCCTTTGTGATCTACCGTCTGCTGCTGGGTGCGGCGCTGATCTGGCTGTATGGCTGAGCGCATCGAGTTTTTCTGATATGCCTTCCCTGTCTGATTCAATGAGGTAAATTCATGCTGCCACACCGGTCTCTGGCATTACGCGTATGGCCATTAGGCCTGCCTTTGGTTTTCATGCTGCTGTTTGTGGCCGCCTGTTCAGAAAAAGATCGCCCCCTTGAGTCGCCGGTCACCCTGCAGGGCGACATTTTTGGTACCTACTATCAGGTGACGGTGGCCGATCCGTTGACCCAGGGCGAAGCTCAGGCCCTTGAAAAGGGCTTTGTAGAAGAGCTGGACACGATTGATGCCTCCATGTCGACCTGGAAGGAAGACTCGGAACTGTCGCGCTTCAATCGCTCCCCAGTTGGCGAATGGCAAGAGCTCTCGGCACCGCTGATGGAAGTGATGGATATCTCGCAACGTGTATTCGATGCCAGCAACGGTGCCTTTGACGTCACCGTTGGCAAACTGGTTAACCTGTGGAGCTTTGGTCCCGAGTCGCGCCCCAAAGAAGTGCCTGATGACTGGCTGATTGCCGAGCGTCTGGAAGCAGTGGGCATGCAGCACTTGGAGCTGGACAGCGAAGGGTTGCGGGCACGCCGCTCGCAGGACATCCAGATTGACCTGTCCGGTGTGGCCAAAGGCTATGCTACGGATCAGGTGGCCAACTATCTGGCCGAGCAGGGATATGAAAACTACCTGGTCAATCTGGGTGGCGAGATCGAGGTTAGAGGTTATCGCGATGCCGACTCTTCCCGCTGGCGAATCGGTGTTGAAGTCCCGACCGATGGCCAGCCGACGGCAGAGCAGGTCTTGCCGTTGGAAAATATCTCGGTGGCCACCTCTGGCGACTATCGCAACTATTTTGAGCAGGATGACCAGCGTTATTCGCACACCATTGATCCCCGCGATGGGCGACCAATTCACCATCGCATGGCATCGGTAACAATAGTTCATGACTCCAACGCCGAAGCGGATGCTTGGGCGACGGCCATGTCAGTACTGGGTGAGCGTGAAGGGCTCAGGGTGGCGGCACGTGAGGGCGTCGCCGTGCTGATGTTGGTGCGCGAAGATGATCGCTGGCAGCCATTGGCCAGTCCGGCCTTTGCCGAGCACTTTGGCGAAGCGCTGATGATCGACATGGGCGCGCGTATTGTCGAAGAGGTTGTGCTGGAGACACCGGCCAACGACCCAGTAAAATGAGCCACCAGAAATTAATGGCAACTCGCCAAGGAGAAGAGCATGAGTCTTGATGTCGTCATCCTGGCCGCTGGTAAAGGCACGCGTATGCGCTCAACCTTACCCAAGGTACTGCATCGGCTGGCGGGTAAGGCAATGGTGCGTCATGTGATTGATACCTCTGCCGGGCTGAATGCCGAACGAACACACGTTGTGGTGGGCCACGGCGCTGACCAGGTACGTAACACCTTGGCGGAGTGTGGTGTTGAGTTTGCTGTTCAGGCGGAGCAGAAGGGCACTGGACATGCGGTAGCCCAGGCGCTCGACTCACTCAGCAATGGCCGTGTACTGGTGTTGTATGGCGATGTACCGCTGATCCGCCGCGACACCTTGCGTCAGCTGCTAGAGCCGGTGGATGAGCAACATATGGGGTTGCTCACCGTAATGCTGGATGACCCCAGCGGTTACGGCCGCATCGTGCGCGACGCAGATGGCAATGCAGTGGCCATTGTGGAGCAGAAAGATGCCAGTGAGGCCGAGTTGGCAATTGACGAGTGCAACACCGGCATCATGGCTATGACAGCGTCACAGCTGCGTCGCTGGCTGCCCCAGCTGTCAGCGGAAAACGCCCAGGGCGAATACTACCTGACTGATATCATCGCCATGGCGGCTGCTGAGGGTGTGAAAGTGGTTACCGCTCAACCGGAGCGCACCATTGAGGTAGAAGGTGTCAACGACCGCAGCCAGATGGCGCGGCTTGAGCGGGCCTATCAACGCGATGTTGCCGATGCCCTGATGACTCAGGGCGTGGCACTACTTGACCCGTCGCGGCTTGATGTGCGTGGCAGCCTGATCTGTGGGCATGACGTGGAGATCGACGTGGGCTGTGTGTTTGAAGGCGACGTCGAGCTTGGTGAGGGGGTGCGTATCGGCCCCCATTGTGTCATCCGAGACAGCCATATCGGTGCTGCCAGCGTGATCGAAGCCCACAGCGTGCTGGAAGGCGCCGTCGTAGCGGGCCACAACCGCATTGGTCCCTTTGCCCGGTTACGCCCAGGCTCGCGGCTGGCGGTTGGTGCACGTATCGGTAACTTTGTTGAA
Organism: Halomonas sp.; assembly: GCF_052095765.1. Lineage (GTDB taxonomy): Bacteria > Pseudomonadota > Gammaproteobacteria > Pseudomonadales > Halomonadaceae > Halomonas. The sequence goes on along the minus strand of NZ_JBQDJZ010000007.1, from coordinate 2,638 downwards.
ACCAAGAATGCTGAGCTTGGTGAAGGCAGCAAGATCAATCACTTGAGCTATGTGGGCGATGCCCGCCTGGGTCGTGACGTCAACGTTGGTGCAGGCACCATTACCTGCAACTACGATGGGGCTTACAAGCACCTCACTGAAATCGGTGACAACGCCTTTATCGGCTCCAATACTGCTCTAGTTGCTCCGCTGAGCATTGGCCGCGAGGCAACAGTTGGCGCAGGCTCTACCCTGACCCGTGATGTGGCCGATAACGCCCTTGCTGTCAGTCGTGGGCGCCAGATCAGCAAAGATAATTGGCAGCGTCCCGCGAAGGGTAAGGCCAGCTGAGAAAAGATCCGCTAAGAAAAGAACAGCCAAGGAGATCGCCATGTGTGGGATCGTGGGTGCCGTTGCGCAGCGCAACGTACAAGGTATTTTACTCGAAGGGCTGAAGCGGCTTGAGTATCGCGGCTATGACTCTGCCGGTATGGCGGTACACGACGGGGCTGGTAGGCTGCATCAGATTCGCGCTGTTGGTAAGGTGGCCGCGCTTGAAGACAAGCTGATGGCACAGCCGGCACCGGGTCACAGCGGCATTGCGCATACCCGCTGGGCTACCCACGGCCGCCCCAGTGAAGCCAACGCTCACCCACATCTTTCCGGCGAACGCTTAGCGGTGGTTCATAACGGCATCATCGAGAATCATGAAGTCCTGCGCGCTGAGCTTGAACCTCAAGGCTATGTGTTTCGCTCAGAAACCGATACCGAAGTGGTGGCCCATCTACTGGCCAGCGAAGTAGCCAACGGTGGCGATTTACTCAGCCGTTTCAAACAGATACTGACGCGACTGCAAGGAGCCTATGCGCTGGCCGTGATGGATACTGACGCGACTGACGAGATTGTAGCCGCCCGCAAAGGCAGCCCGTTAGTAGTTGGTGTCGGCATCGAAGAAGCCTTCCTGGCGTCTGATCCGCTGGCGCTGCTGCAGGTTACCGACCGTTTTATCTATCTGGAAGAAGGTGATCTGGTACGGCTTTCCCATGGCGGCCAGATTGAAATATTTAGTGCTGATGGCACGCTGGTTGAGCGTCCGGTACAGGTTTTCGAGCATGGCGACAGCGTGGCCAGCAAGGGCGAATACCGCCACTTCATGCTCAAGGAAATATACGAGCAGCCCAAGGTCATCGCCCAGACCCTCGAAGGCCGCATGGCCGACGATCACGTGCTAGTCGAGAGCTTTGGCCCCGACGCCGAAGCGCTGTTCTCGCAGGTGAAGCAGATCTGTATCGTTGCCTGTGGCACCAGCTATCACGCCGGCATGGTGGCCCGCTACTGGCTAGAACGCTACGCCGGCGTGCCGGTGCAGGTTGAAGTGGCCTCCGAGTATCGCTACCGCAAGGTCGTAGTAGCGCCGGATACCCTGTTCGTTACGCTGTCCCAGTCTGGTGAGACCGCCGACACTCTGGCCGCGCTGCGCTTCGCCAAGGAGCTTGGGTATCTGGGTAGTCTGGCCATCTGTAACGTGCCGGGCAGTTCGTTGGTGCGTGAATCCGATCTGCGGTTGATGACCCTGGCCGGGCCGGAAATCGGGGTGGCCTCCACCAAGGCGTTCACCACCCAGCTCACTGCCATGTTGCTGTTTACCCTGGCCATGGCCAGGGTGCGCGGCGAGGATCCCGCTCAGCAGGCCAACCTGGTTACAGCACTCAGAGGCTTGCCCGAAAAAGCTGCCCGTGTACTGGCTCTGGATACCGCCATTGAGACGCTGTCTATCGCTTTTGCTGAGAAACAGCATGCGCTGTTCCTGGGGCGAGGGCCGCAGTTTCCGGTGGCGTTGGAGGGCGCGCTCAAGCTCAAGGAAATTTCCTACATCCATGCCGAGGCGTATCCCGCCGGGGAACTCAAGCATGGCCCGCTGGCGCTAGTCGACAGTGAGATGCCAGTGATCTCGGTGGCACCCAATGACGAGCTGCTCGACAAGCTGAAGTCCAACCTTCAGGAAGTCAGCGCGCGCGGCGGTGAACTGTTCGTGTTCGCCGACGAAAGCATCAAGCTGAGCGAAGCCGAAGGCATCCGTGTGCTGCATCTGCCGGACTCCGAAGACGCCATCGCCCCGATTCTTCATACCCTGCCACTGCAGCTGCTCGCCTACCACGTGGCGGTGCTCAAGGGCACTGACGTGGACCAGCCGCGCAATCTGGCGAAGTCTGTAACGGTGGAGTGATGTCTGCCCGATCTTGTATTTCGCTGTGGGATGGTAATAAAGTCGGTAACTATCAGTCGATGTGGCAACGTCAGGCTATTCTCCCCGGGAGTGATAGGGAATGGCCGACTACAAACTCGACAAGAAAACCCATAAGTGGATCAAAGAAGAGCGCGGTAAAGGCAGCGGTAAAGATTACCATCCTTGGCTGACAGTCAGAGATCTATCCTCCAAGGGGTGCTCGCATCGGGTGATGGATCACCTGACAGGATGAACTCATCATTTCTTCTCCGATACGGAGCTGGCTGCATTCCTGTTACTTGAATGGAACCCGAATGTTACCGATATCCGTGAACAGTTTCCTCTATGAATAAAAGAGACCCTCTCACTGGCTGAGCAAGCCAATATTCGCCACCCCGAAGCAGGCGGATACCACCTAAAATTGCGGAGCAT
>NZ_JBQDJZ010000006.1:0-49056 GCF_052095765.1 Halomonas sp. | reverse complement strand
GATAAGCCCTCAGTTAAAGGATCCTTCAGGTAAACCTGAGACAGCGCTCAGCCTAACTCTTATCAGACCGTATCAAATATGTACTTCGTGGTGACAAGCACCACCGCGCCAAGTGCCTGGATCAGGACTTCGGACGCTTGGTACCGTACTTGGAACGACCCTGCCTGCGGTTCTGAACACCTGAGGTGTCCAGCGCACCACGAACGGTGTGATAACGCACACCGGGAAGGTCTTTCACTCGGCCGCCACGAATCAGGACCACAGAGTGCTCCTGAAGGTTGTGACCTTCACCACCGATATAGGAAGACACTTCAAAGCCGTTGGTCAGGCGCACACGGCACACCTTACGCAGGGCAGAGTTAGGCTTCTTCGGGGTAGTAGTGTAGACGCGGGTGCAAACACCGCGCCGTTGCGGACAGGCCTGCAGCGCAGGGACGTCTGTCTTGGTCACCTGGCGCTTGCGCGGCTTACGCACGAGCTGATTAATCGTTGCCATGTTGTATCGCTGACTCCAATGGGTTGCCATATCCCTCAATAGCGAGGCAGATATAACTGGCCCACTATTAAAGGCTGCGTATTTTAAAGGCTGATGTCTGACTCGTCAAGCCCGATGCCTTGCGACACCGGGCAAAGCCAGTCCTCAGGCGTTACTATTTGTTGCCATCGTCGGCGTCCAGCGCGGTCAGCTGAGCGCCCAGTTCCTGCTCTACATCAAGTGCAGACGGGCGCTCTGCCACTTCGCCACCGTCACGTAAGCGACGACGTTCCATATGGTGGGTCAGACCGGTACCTGCCGGAATCAGACGCCCCACCACAACGTTTTCTTTCAGACCGCGCAGATGGTCACGCTTGCCGGTCACCGCCGCCTCCGTCAACACCCGCGTGGTCTCTTGGAAAGAGGCCGCAGAGATGAACGACTCAGTGGCCAAACTGGCCTTGGTGATACCCAGCAGCAGGTGCTCGTATCTAGCCGGGAATTTGCCGGCTTTTTCCAGCCGTGCATTCTGTGCCAGCACCTGATTGAGCTCGACCTGGTCGCCGGATATGTAGTCAGAATCACCCACTTCGGTAATTTCGACCTTGCGCAGCATCTGACGCACAATGACTTCGATGTGCTTGTCGTTGATGCCAACACCCTGCAGGCGATAGACCTCCTGCACCTCGGCGGTGATGTACTTGGCCAGCTCGGCGACGCCTAGCAGGCGAAGAATATCGTGGGGGCTGCTAGGTCCGTGCGAGACAACCTCACCCTTCTCGACGGTTTCACCCTCGAACACTGCGATCTGGCGCCACTTGTGAATCAACGCCTCGTAGGCATCACCTTCTTCCGGCGTGATCACCAAACGACGCTTGCCCTTGGTTTCCTTACCAAAGCTGACTACACCGCTGATCTCGGCAAGAATTGCCGGATCCTTTGGCTTACGTGCCTCGAACAGATCGGCTACACGCGGCAGACCACCGGTGATGTCCTTGTTGGCAGTCGCCTCTACAGGAATCCTGGCGACGACCTCACCCACACCAATGGGCGAGCCGTTGTCGGCGGTAATTATCGCCTTGCCGGGCAACGGATACTGCACTGGCGTGTCAGAGCCGGGCAGCGTGACGGTGGCACCGCTGTCATCAGACAACAGAATCATCGGGCGCTTGTCACGACCGGCCATCGGTCGGGCTGCCGACTCGATAACCTCGATGGACGACAGGCCAGTCATCTCATCGACGCTGCGGTGCATGGTCAGGCCCTCCTCCAGCTCGGCGTACTGCACCATGCCTTCGGCTTCGGCGATGATCGGGTGAGTGTGCGGATCCCACTTAGCAACCATCTGCCCCGCTTCGACCTTATCCTCATTGCGTACCGACAACTCTGCACCGTAGGGCAGCTTGTAGTACTCACGCTCGCGACCGTGCTCATCGGCTACCGCCAGGGCACCGGAACGTGATACCACGACCAGCTTACCATCCGTGCGCTCAACGGACTTGACATTGTGCAGGCGAACCGAACCGCCGTGCTTGACCTGAACGCTATCAACCGCAGAAGCCCTCGATGCCGCACCACCAATGTGGAAGGTACGCATGGTTAGCTGGGTACCCGGCTCACCGATGGACTGGGCGGCGATAACACCAACTGCCTCACCGACGTTGACCTGGTGGCCACGCGCCAGATCGCGCCCATAGCAGCTGGAGCAGACGCCGTGGGCCGCTTCACAGGTAATAGCGGAACGCACTACGATTTCATCAACGCTCATGGTATCGAGCTTGGCACACCAGGCTTCATCGAGCAGGGTCCCGCGCTCAATCAGCACGTCATCGCTCATCGGGTCGACAACATCAACCGCAACCACACGCCCGAGCACGCGCTCGGCCAGAGTGACGATGATGTCGCCGCCCTCGATCACCGGATGCAGTGTCAGACCCTGCTCAGTCCCGCAGTCGGTCTCGATGATCACCATGTCCTGCGCCACATCAACCAGGCGACGCGTCAGGTAACCGGAATTGGCCGTCTTGAGCGCCGTATCCGCCAGGCCTTTACGCGCACCGTGGGTCGAGATGAAGTACTGCAGAACGTTCAGGCCTTCACGGAAGTTAGCAATGATCGGTGTTTCGATAATCGAGCCATCCGGCTTGGCCATCAGGCCACGCATACCGGCCAGCTGGCGAATCTGGGCAGCACTACCACGCGCTCCAGAGTCGGCCATGATGAACACGCTGTTGAACGAGTCCTGCTCAACTTCCTTGCCTTCACGATTGGTGACGGTTTCTTTGGAAATACCCGCCATCATCGCCTTGGCAACCTGATCGTTGGCACGCGCCCAGATATCGATGACCTTGTTATATTTCTCGCCTGCAGTTACCAGACCTGATGAGAACTGGTCTTCAATTTCCTTGACTTCCTCTTCAGCGGCATCAACGATCGCAGCTTTCTCAGCGGGAATAACGAAGTCATTGACGCCGATGGAGGCACCCGACCAGGTAGCCATACGAAAGCCGGTATACATCAGCTGGTCAGCAAAAATTACCGCCGGCTTGAGGCCCGCACAACGATACACCTCATTGATCAGCTTCGAGATGGCCTTCTTTTTCATCACCTGGTCGATCAGCTCAAAGGGCACGCCTTCGGGTAGAATACGGAACAACAGCGCACGCCCCACGGTGGTGTCGTACAGACGCCTCACCTCAGTGCGCTCACCGCTGAGCTCATCGATATCCACTTCGTCCAGGCGTACCTTGATGCGCGCGTGTAGCGCCACATGCTGGGCACCGAAAGCACGCTCTACCTCATCGAGGTCAGAGAACATCATGCCCTCGCCCCTCGCGTTAATCTTCTCGCGGGTCATGTAATACAGACCCAGCACCACATCCTGAGACGGCACGATGATCGGCTCACCATTGGCCGGTGACAGCACGTTATTGGTGGCCATCATCAGCGCTCGGGCTTCGAGCTGGGCTTCCAGAGTCAGCGGTACGTGCACCGCCATCTGGTCACCGTCAAAGTCGGCGTTATAGGCCGCACACACCAGCGGATGTAGCTGGATCGCCTTACCTTCAATCAGCAGCGGCTCGAAAGCCTGAATACCCAGACGATGCAGGGTCGGTGCACGGTTCAACAACACCGGATGCTCGCGGATGACCTCGGCGAGGATATCCCACACCTCAGGCAGCTCGCGTTCGACCATTTTCTTGGCGGCTTTGATCGTTGACGCCTGCTCACTGGCCTGCAGCTTGGAATAGATGAACGGCTTGAACAGCTCCAGCGCCATCTTCTTGGGCAAACCGCACTCATGCAAACGCAGCGTCGGACCTACCACGATCACCGAGCGACCGGAGTAGTCGACCCGCTTACCCAGCAAGTTCTGACGGAAGCGGCCCTGCTTACCCTTGATCATGTCGGCAAGCGACTTGAGCGGACGCTTGTTGGAGCCAGTGATGGCGCGGCCGCGACGACCGTTGTCGAGCAACGCATCAACCGCTTCCTGCAGCATGCGCTTCTCGTTGCGCACGATAATATCCGGCGCATTAAGGTCGAGCAGACGCTTCAGACGATTGTTGCGGTTGATTACTCGGCGATACAGATCGTTAAGATCCGAGGTTGCGAAGCGGCCACCGTCCAGCGGCACCAACGGACGCAAGTCCGGCGGCAACACCGGCAGCACTTCCATGACCATCCAGGCCGGATTGTTACCGGAGCCATGGAAGGCTTCCAGCAGCTTGAGGCGTTTGGACAACTTCTTGATCTTGGTCTCGGAGTTGGTCTGCGGAATTTCCTCACGCAGACGTTCAATCTCTTCTTCCAGATCGATGTCCTTGAGCAACGCCTGCACGGCTTCGGCGCCCATGCGGGCATCGAAGTCGTCGCCGAACTCTTCAAGGGCTTCGAAATACTGTTCGTCGTTAAGCAGCTGGCCACGCTCCAGCGTGGTCATGCCCGGATCAACGACCATGAAGCTTTCGAAATACAGCACGCGCTCGATATCGCGCAGGGTCATGTCAAGAAACATGCCAATACGTGACGGCAGCGACTTCAGGAACCAGATGTGCGCTACCGGCGACGCCAGTTCAATGTGCGCCATCCGCTCGCGCCGGACAGAAGCCTTGGTGACTTCCACGCCGCACTTTTCACAAATGATGCCGCGGTGCTTCATGCGCTTGTACTTGCCGCACAGGCACTCGTAATCCTTTACCGGACCAAAGATCTTGGCGCAGAACAGGCCGTCACGCTCAGGCTTGAAAGTACGGTAATTAATGGTCTCGGGTTTCTTGACCTCACCAAAAGACCAGGAACGGATCATGTCCGGCGAGGCAAGCGAAATCCTGATCGCTTCAAACTCATCGGACTGAGACTGTGACTTGAGAACTTTGACCAAATCTTTCATGGATCGCTCCGCTGCGGAGTTATCGTGGCGGGGGCAACCAACACCCCCGCGGACCGTCATTCTTTGAAGTGCCCTTACGGCAGCCTCAATCCTCCAGCTCGATGTCGATGCCCAGCGAGCGGATTTCCTTCACCAATACGTTGAAGGATTCCGGCATGCCCGCCTGCATGGCATGGTCACCGTCCACGATGCTCTTGTACATCTTGGTTCGACCTTCCACGTCATCCGACTTGACCGTGAGCATTTCCTGAAGAGTGTAGGCGGCACCGTAGGCCTCCAGGGCCCAGACCTCCATCTCACCAAAGCGCTGGCCACCGAACTGCGCCTTGCCGCCCAGCGGCTGTTGGGTAACAAGCGAGTACGAGCCGGTAGAGCGCGCGTGCATTTTGTCATCCACCAGGTGGTTGAGCTTAAGCATGTACATGTAACCCACTGTGACTGGGCGATCGAACGCCTCGCCGGTACGGCCGTCATACAGGGTCATCTGGCCAGACTCCGGCAGATCAGCCAGCCTAAGCAGCTGTTTGATTTCGCTTTCCTCGGCACCGTCAAAGACCGGCGTCGCCATAGGCACCCCGCCTTTGAGGTTTTTGGCCAGCGCGATGACTTCATCATCGCTTAGGGCATCCAGATTTTCGATCCGGGTGCCCTCAATGGAGTTGTAGACCTGACCAAGAAACTCACGTAGTTCCTTAACCTGCTGCTTGCGCTCATTGCGAAGCAGGCGCTCAATCTTCACACCAAGACCATGGGAAGCCAGCCCCAGATGGGTCTCAAGAATCTGCCCCACGTTCATACGCGACGGCACGCCCAGCGGGTTGAGGACGATATCAATGGAGTCACCGTTATCATCAAACGGCATGTCCTCCACCGGCATGATCGCCGAGATAACCCCCTTGTTACCGTGGCGCCCTGCCATCTTGTCTCCCGGCTGCAGGCGGCGCTTGATCGCAAGATAGACCTTGACGATCTTGAGCACGCCTGGTGCCAGGTCATCGCCCTGAGTCAGCTTGCGCTTCTTATCTTCGAAGCGCTCTTCCATTTCTTTGCGACGGTTCTCAAGCTGTTCGTTGGCCTGAGCCAGCAGCTCGTTGAGCGCGTCATCCTGCATGCGCAGCTTGAACCACTGATTATGCGGCAGCGCCTCAAGGTACTCATGCGTCAGGACATCGCCCTTCTTGAGCTTAGGACCGCCGTTGACGGGCTTATCCACCAGGTTGCGGAGCAAACGCTCGTGGGTTGCGGTTTCGGCGATGCGGTAGGTCTCGTTGAGATCCCTGCGCACTTCATCGAGCTGCATCTGCTCGATGGCCAGCGCCCGCGAGTCTTTGTCTACGCCATCACGGGTAAACACTTGGACATCAATGATCGTGCCCTTCATGCCGGTAGGAGCGCGCAGTGAGGTGTCTTTTACGTCAGACGCCTTTTCACCAAAGATGGCACGCAGCAGCTTTTCTTCCGGTGTCAGCTGGGTTTCGCCTTTAGGCGTAACTTTACCAACCAGAATATCGCCCGGCCCCACTTCGGCACCGATATAAACAACACCCGCCTCATCCAAGTTGGACAGCGCAGACTCACCAACATTGGGAATATCCGAGGTAATTTCCTCAGAACCCAGCTTGGTGTCGCGCGACACACAGGTCAGCTCCTGGATATGGATGGTGGTAAAGCGATCTTCTTCAACGGCCCGCTCAGAAAGCAGGATCGAGTCTTCGAAGTTGTAACCGTTCCATGGCATGAAAGCGATGCGCATGTTCTGGCCCAGCGCTAGATCACCCATATCCACCGACGGGCCGTCAGCGAGAATGTCGCCGCGCGCCACGTCATCACCAGGCCGCACGATGGGGCGCTGGTTCTGGCAGGTGTTCTGGTTGGAACGCAGATACTTGGTTAGGTTGTAGATGTCAACGCCGGCTTCGCCGCCGATGATCTCGTCTTCATTGACCCGCACGACGATCCGCTTAGCATCCACCGAATCGATGACACCGCCACGACGCGCCACGGCACAGACACCGGAGTCACGCGCAACAACGCGCTCCATCCCGGTGCCGACCAGCGGCTTGTCAGCTCGCAGCGTGGGTACCGCCTGCCGCTGCATGTTGGCACCCATCAGGGCGCGGTTGGCATCATCATGCTCAAGAAACGGAATCAGCGCCGCGGCTACCGACACCACCTGACGTGGCGACACATCCATCAGCGTGACCTGCTCAGGACGCATGAAGGTGGTTTCGCCCTTGTGACGGACCTGTACCAGGTCGTCGATCAGTTGCTTCTGCTCATTGACCATGGCTGACGCCTGGGCGATAACATAATCGCCCTCTTCGATGGCCGACAGGCGCACCACTTCGTCGGTCACCTGGCTGTCTACTACCTTGCGGTAAGGCGTCTCGAGAAAACCGTAACTATTAGTGTGGCTGTAGGTGGCCAGCGAGTTAATCAGGCCGATGTTCGGGCCTTCCGGGGTCTCGATCGGGCACAGACGGCCATAGTGGGTCGCGTGAACATCACGCACCTCAAAGCCAGCGCGCTCACGGGTCAGACCACCCGGGCCGAGTGCCGATACACGACGCTTGTGGGTGACCTCAGACAGCGGGTTGTTCTGATCCATGAACTGGGACAGCTGACTGGAGCCAAAGAACTCCTTAACTGCCGCCGCCACCGGCTTGGCGTTGATCAGATCCTGAGGCATCAGGCCTTCACTTTCGGCCATGGACAAGCGTTCGCGAACAGCCCGCTCAACACGCACCAGTCCTACGCGGAACTGGTTCTCAGCCATTTCACCAACACAACGCACGCGACGGTTACCCAGGTGGTCGATATCATCGACCTCACCAAAACCGTTACGGATATTGACCAGCTCACCCAGCACATCAAGGATATCGCGCTGGTCCAGCACACCTGAGCCAGTATCTTCTTCACGGCGCAGACGGCGGTTGAACTTCATGCGGCCGACGCCAGATAGGTCGTAGCGGTCCTCAGAGAAGAACAGGTTATTGAACAGCGTCTCGGCGGACTCTTTGGTGGGCGGCTCACCTGGGCGCATCATACGATAGATCTCGACCAATGCCTCGAGCCTGGAGTTAGTAGTGTCCAGGCGCAGAGTGTCCGAGATAAAGGGGCCGCAGTCGAGATCGTTGGTATACAACGTCTCAAGCTGCTTGATGCCTGCCGCAGCGAGAGCCTCCAGAGCTTCAGGCGTGATCTCGGTGTTGCACGGACAGATCAGCTCGCCGGTCTTGGCATCCACTTGATCCTTGGCCAGGGTCTTGCCATAGAGATACTCCATTGGCACTTCAAGACGCTTCAGCCCGGCCTTCTCGAGCTGGCGAATGTGCTTCTGGGTAATCCGACGACCTTCCTCAACAATCACAGCGCCATCGGCGTCCTTGATATCGAAGGTCGCCGTCTCACCACGCAGGCGCGACGGCACTAGCTCCACCGAGAAACCATTCTTCTCGATGTGGAACGTGCTGGTATCAAAGAACTCGTCGAGAATTTCTTCGGTACTCATGTCCAGCGCACGCAGCAGCACGGTCGCCGGCAGCTTGCGACGGCGATCGATGCGCACAAAGACCGCGTCTTTGGGGTCGAACTCGAAGTCCAGCCAAGAGCCGCGGTAAGGAATCACACGGGCAGAATACAGCAGCTTGCCGGACGAATGGCTCTTACCCTTGTCGTGATCGAAGAACACGCCCGGCGAACGGTGCAGCTGGGAAACGATGACACGCTCGGTACCGTTGATCACAAAGGTACCATTCTCAGTCATCAGGGGAATTTCCCCCATATAGACTTCCTGCTCCTTGATGTCCTTAATTGCCTTGTTCGAAGAATCACGGTCATAGATGATCAGGCGGACCTTGACGCGCAAGGGGGCAGAGTATGTCACACCGCGCAGCTGACATTCCTTGACATCGAATGCGGGCGTACCAAAGCGGTAGCTGACGTACTCCAGTGCCGCATTGCCAGAGAAGCTGGCGATCGGGAACACGGACTTGAAAGCGGCGTGTAGCCCGACTTCCATACGCTCATCAGGCGAGCGGTCCTGCTGGAGAAAGTCGTAATAGGAATCAAGCTGGATCGCCAGCAGGTAAGGCACATCCATCACTTGCGGCAGCTTGCCAAAATCCTTGCGGATGCGTTTTTTCTCAGTGTATGAGTAAGCCATCTGTATTCCCCAGCTTGTTCACCATGGGTGACCGATGCATGTCGGCGCCACCTGACGAAACCGGCTTCGCCAGGCGCTGACGGCGAGACACCAACAGGAGCTCGCCATCGGAATTCATCTAGCGGTGGCCTGACGGCAACCGGCTAGCAACAACAGAAAAAGGCCGGCAGCGGGCGTCCCGCCACCAGCCATCGAAGCTCACGCTGTGCATGGCTTCGAGCACAAGGGTTACTTGAGCTCCACGCTCGCGCCAGCTTCTTCCAGCTTGGCCTTCGCTTCTTCGGCTTCTTCCTTGGACATGGCTTCTTTAACGGTCGCCGGAGCGCCATCAACCAGGCCCTTGGCTTCTTTCAGACCCAAGCCAGTGATTTCACGAACAGCCTTGATCGCGTTGACCTTCTTCTCGCCGGCACCAGTGATCACCAGGTCGAATTCAGTCTGCTCTTCAGCAGCAGCAGCGTCACCGCCACCAGGGCCAGCCACGACAGCAGCCGCAGCAGAAACGCCAAACTTCTCTTCCATCGCTTCAATCAGCTCAGCAACATCCATGACGGACATTTCGGCGACGGCGTTGATGATGTCTTCTTTGGTCAGTGCCATTTTACTCTTCCTAAACTTTGCGGGAGCCTCGACGCGCGATGACTCAATGGTTCAATATCGATTCGGCGACAGGGTCGAGCAGGCCAATCAGGCCGCTTCTGCCTGCTTCTGGTCGCGCAGTGCGGCCAGTGTACGAACCAGCTTGCCAGCAGATGCTTCCTTCATGACGGACATCAGCTTGGCGATGGCTTCGTCATAGGTCGGCAGGGTTGCCAGACGATCCAGATCGCTAGCCGGGATGAACTCGCCTTCGTATGCCAGCGCCTTGACTTCGAAGTTCTGCTCAGTTTTGGCAAACGCCTTGAACAGACGAGCAGCAGCGCCCGGGTGCTCAGTGGAGAAAGCCAACAGAGTCGGACCAACGAAGCTCTCATTCAGACACTCCCAGGGAGTATCCTTCAGGGCGCGACGCGCTAGGGTGTTACGGATAACACGCACCTGCACGCCATTCTCGCGAGCCTGCTTGCGCAGTTCGGCCATTTTGTAGACCGGTACGCCACGAGCGTCAGCAACGACGACGGAGAGAGCATCCTTGGCCGCTTCACTGACTTCGGCAACAATGGCCTTCTTGCCTTCAAGTGCTAGTGCCACAGTGATCACTCCTTCGTGCCGGAACCTCTTCGAGAATTCCGGTGGTTACCATCTCTCTCTGACCTGAGCCAGAGAGCCTAATGATGGTGCTCACCAGTTAGCTGGCGGCCACACCATCTGCGCAGGCTATCTCAAGGGATGATTAAGCGACCTTTCCTTGGAAAGGCGCGCCTGCGGTCTTTGACGGCGCCCCGCCCCTGGCATCTCGATGAAATGCTGCACGGGGACCGCAAAGTTCACTGCCTGTTTTCGACCGCCGCTCAGACCAGCGCGGAATGGTCGATAGTCAGCCCCGGCCCCATTGTGCTGGACAGAGAGACCTTCTTAAAATAGATACCCTTGGACGTGCTCGGCTTGAGTCGCTTCAGATCAGCGATCAGCGCTTCTAGGTTGCCACGGATGGCGGCAGCGTCGAAATCGACCTTACCTAGGCTGGTGTGAATGATACCGTTCTTGTCGGTACGGAAACGCACCTGACCGGCCTTAGCATTCTTGACGGCAGTCGCCACATCGGGCGTTACCGTGCCAACCTTAGGGTTCGGCATCAGCCCGCGTGGGCCAAGAATCTGGCCCAGCTGGCCAACCACACGCATGGCATCCGGCGAAGCAATGACCACATCGAAATCAAGCTGGCCCTGCTTGACCTGCTCTGCCAGGTCGTCCATACCGATAATATCGGCACCAGCTTCCTTGGCCGCCTCGGCATTGGCGCCTTGGGTGAAGACGGCAACGCGAACATCACGACCAGTGCCATTGGGCAGCACAGTAGCGCCACGCACCACCTGGTCAGACTTACGCGGATCAACGCCAAGATTGATGGCAACTTCCACGGTTTCCTTGAACTTCACCGTAGACAGCTCAGCCAGCAGTGCAACAGCCTCGTCAAGACTGTACGCCTTGGTGGAATCAACCTTTTCGCGAATCATCTTCGCGCGCTTTGAAAGCTTGGACATGATCAGAGACCCTCCACGTTCAGGCCCATACTACGGGCACTACCGGCAATAGTACGCACGGCGGCGTCGAGATCAGCAGCCGTCAGATCCGGCTCCTTGGTCTTGGCGATCTCTTCAAGCTGCTCGCGGGTCACGGTACCGACCTTTTTCTTGTTCGGCTCGCCTGAGCCAGACTTGATGCCAGCGGCCTTCTTCAGTAGAACTGCCGCGGGCGGCGTCTTGGTGACGAAGGTAAAGCTGCGGTCGGAATAAACGGTAATCACTACGGGCGTCGGCAGACCCGGCTCAATGCCCTGGGTCTCGGCGTTGAACGCCTTACAGAACTCCATGATATTGACGCCGTGCTGACCCAGCGCAGGGCCCACGGGGGGACTCGGATTGGCTTTACCGGCTGCAACCTGCAGCTTAATGTAAGCCTGTACTTTCTTGGCCATGATGGACTCCAGTTGGGTAGTAGCGCCTTGCGGCTTCCCGGTTCAAGCGGCCACCTAAGTGGCCACGATAAAAATCTACTCTTTCTCGACCTGGGCAAACTCCAGCTCGACGGGCGTGGAGCGGCCAAAGATCAGCACGCTGACCTGCAACCGGCTTTTATCGTAGTTGACTTCTTCGACCACGCCGTTGAAATCGGCAAAAGGCCCGTCAATAACGCGCACTGACTGTCCCGGCTCGAACACAGTCTTGGGGCGCGGCTTATCCACGCCGTCTCTGACACGGCTTAGGATACCCTCAGCCTCACGCGCCGTAATTGGTGCCGGCTTTTCCTTGGTGCCGCCAATGAAACCCATGACCCGCGGCGTTTCATTGACCAGATGCCAAGTTTCGTCGGCCATTTCCATCTCGACTAGCACGTAGCCAGGATAGAATTTACGCTCACTCTTGCGGCGCTTGCCGTCACGCACCTCTACCACTTCTTCGGTCGGCACCAGAATTTCGCCGAAACGATCTTCCATTTCATACATCTTGACTCGCTCGATGAGCGAGCGCATAACCTGTTTTTCAAACCCGGAATAGGCGTGTACGACGTACCAGCGCTTGGACATGAGATCTCCTAACCAATAACGCTGGTCATTAACCAGCCGATTAGCGTATCGATCGCCCACAGCATCAGGCCGACCACCAATATGGCCGCCAATACAATGGCTGTCGTCTGGATGGTTTCGGGGCGCGTTGGCCAGACGACTCGCTGAATCTCTTTTCTGGCGCTGCGCGCCAGCTCCACCAGGGCCTTGCCCCGAGAAGTTACCAGCGCGACACCAGCAGCGACAGCACATACCGCCACCACGCCCAGGACGCGGTAGAGAATCGCCACATCGGTAAACCAGGCGTTGCCGATCACAGCAATCGCCAGAAGAATGACGACTACCAACCACTTGAGACCGTCGTGGCGCGAGCCTTGCACCTCGGCGTTTGGCTTCATGAATCAAGACTCCTCAAGGTGCGGCAATCGAAGCGTAAAATATGAAATGAAGCCAGTCTGGGGAAGACTGGCAGGCCAGGAGGGAATCGAACCCCCAACCTGCGGTTTTGGAGACCGCCGCTCTGCCAATTGAGCTACTGGCCTGTATCACCCTCATGAGCTGCTCTTTGCAAGCACCCCAGTGACAGCGGGCGACATCATAGCGAATCAGATCGCCAATGACAACCCTGCCGACATTTGCTCCCGAAAAACCCGCCTGACATGACCCGTAACACACAACCACCCCAGGCAGACCAACAGCAACATCGGGAGCAGAAAAAGGCGAGCCCTGGCCCGCCTGATTTTCTGTTTGGAGCTCATGGACGGATTTGAACCGTCGACCTCACGCTTACCAAGCGTGTGCTCTACCCCTGAGCTACATGAGCAAATCTTATGCATGCACTTCAAGCTGGAGCGGGCAGCGGGAATCGAACCCGCATCATCAGCTTGGAAGGCTGAGGTTCTACCATTAAACTATGCCCGCCTAACCTGGCTTACCAGCTACCTGCTGCACTACCTGACCACATGTACTCATGCAATCGGGCAAGATCTGGTGGAGGGAGAAGGATTCGAACCTTCGAAGCTTTCGCGGCAGATTTACAGTCTGCTCCCTTTGGCCACTCGGGAACCCCTCCAGATGGCGGTGCATTCTACCGCCTGAGCCCCGCGTGTCAAGTGATTGTTTTACTAACCACTTAATAGTAGCTGCATGCGCGGCAAAGCCGCCAATTGCCCACGGAACGCGGCGCAGTATTTCAAACGAGAGAGGACAATGCAACCCTTGCCCGGATTTTTTCCAGCGCAATAGACTCCGGCACCTCGGGCGCTCCCGACATGCGCCCGGCCCGCTCAGCCACAGTCAACGGAAAAGAAGCTTCTAAGCCACCGTAAACCATGTCCGGCCACACCGCATGAGGCATCTGCAGTCCGCGCGAAATTACCCGCGCATCACCGCCGGTCACCAGCATCGGCAAGGCGATATTCTCCCGGTCACATACCTCATGGTAAGCGCTGTTTACCGCACTGATCGCTGCCATATAGATTCCATGATTCACCGCCTCAACGGTACGCCGCCCGGGCACCAGCAACTCTTCTGCCTCGCTGTCCGGATCAATGGCCACGTTGCGCGTGCCAAGCTTCAGGCTCTCTTTCATCAGGCGCAACCCCGGGACAATATAGCCCCCTAGGTGCCGGCCGCCAGGCAGCACAAAGTCGATGGTAATGGCACTGCCACAGTCCACACTACAGCAGCCACCAGCCAGCTGATAACTGCCCAGCACGCCCATCCAGCGGTCCACACCCAACCGGTCGGCATCCCGATACCCGTTGGTAACACCTAGCGCTTCAGGCACCGAACGAGCCACATGCACCTGCCTGACCTGCCGCCGCAGCAGTGAGACCGTACGCGCCAGCACCGACTTACGCGCCACGCTGGAAATACGCACCGCCTCGACCACATCGAGATCTGGAATATCTGCCCCCGGACGCCACTCCTCACGGGTCCAAACGGCGCCACGCGAGCGAATCTCGCTGCTATCAGCATCCTTGAGTCGCCACTTGGAAAGCGTATTCCCGATGTCCAGGTCAAGTATCACACACGCCTCCGCAGACTGACCTCACCACCAGCCAAACGCTCTCGCCCACCAGCATGCTGGATCCACAGGTTGCCCGCGGCGTCCACAGATCCGGCAGTGGCCAACAACCGTTGTTCGCCACGCAGCACCTCGACTGGCAAACCAGCGAAGCCGTGACGCGCGTTCCAGTCGTCCTGCCAGCCAGCAAAACCACCTGCCTCGAAACCCGCCAGCAACGGCAACAGCGCATCTATCACGTCTGCGGCCAGCACATTGCGGCCCAGCTCTGGCGCCTGATCATGTACGATAGCCACCGGCCGCTCAATGGCGTCGCGAAAGGCAGCGGGAAAGTCGACGTTGATGCCCAGCCCGACAACTGCTTCGCAGGGTCCTGCAGCATCACCACTGACCTCAACCAGGATCCCGGCCAGCTTGGCAAAGCCACCGTCTGCCGTTGCCAGTAACACATCGTTAGGCCACTTGAGGAAAGGCCTGACCGCGTGACGCTCCAGGACCTGTGCCAAAGCAACGCCCACGGCCAGACTGAGCCCCTCAAGAGCAGCCACACCGGCCTCGAAGCGCCAGCCCGCTGAAAGCATCACAGCACCACCCCAGGGTGCTGCCCAGCTACGCCCCCGCCGACCACGTCCGGCCTCCTGATACTCCACCAAGCACACTTCACCGTGGCCTGCGCCCTGAGCAAAACGTTGGCGCAGATACTCATTGCTCGAGGGCAGGCTGTCCTCGACCATCAGCCGCTGCAAATGCCGACGCGCATTACGCGAGAGCCTTGATACCAGGGTAGCGCCGTCAAGCAGCTCCAGGGGGCTGGCCAGCCGATACCCCTGCCCCCTGACCGACACCATCTCAATGCCCAGTGCC
This sequence comes from Halomonas sp., assembly GCF_052095765.1. Lineage (GTDB taxonomy): Bacteria > Pseudomonadota > Gammaproteobacteria > Pseudomonadales > Halomonadaceae > Halomonas. The sequence continues at coordinate 33,964 of NZ_JBQDJZ010000006.1, read as the reverse complement.
TCTAGCTTGCGCAGCTGCTTCCACACGGCAGCCCTGGACACGCCAAGACGCTCGCCCAGCTGCTGGCCCGAATGCAGCTCACCATCACTGATCAAGCGGATCAGATCGCCAATGGTCATGCGCCCCACTCCAGTCGCTGACGAATACTGGCCTCGATACCATCGGCATCCAGGCCACACCCCGTCAACAGCTCCTCGGGCGAGCCATGCTCAACAAACACATCTGGCAGACCCAGATTGAGAACAGGCACCGCATGCCCTTCTGCCAGCAACAGTTCGTTGACAGCACTACCGACCCCGCCAGCGATCACGTTTTCTTCCAGGGTAACCAGCAGAGCGTGGGAACCGGCTGCAGCCAGAACAGCGTCCCGGTCGAGCGGTTTGACCGAACGCATGTTCAGATGGGAGGCATCGAGCCGTCGGGCTACTTCGCCAGCCACGCCATTGAGCATACCGAAAGCCAACAGCGCCACCCTCGCCCCATCACCGCCAGCCTCACGACGCAGCTCTGCGCGACCGATCTCCAGCGGCTCAAGATTGTCAGGAATCTCCACGCCAGGCCCAGTGCCACGGGGATAGCGCACTGCCGCCGGCCCTGAGTAATGATAGGCAGCACTCAGCATGGCGCGACATTCGGCCTCATCAGCGGGCGCCAGCACCACCAGCCCGGGTATACAGCGCAGGTAAGACAAATCCAAGGTGCCATGGTGGGTTGGCCCATCCTCGCCAACCAACCCAGCTCGGTCGATGGCGAAGGTCACATCCAGGTTCTGCACTGCTACGTCATGACTCAACTGGTCGTAGCCGCGCTGCAGGAAAGTTGAGTAGATCGCCACTACCGGCTTCATTCCCTCACAGGCCATGCCTGCCGCCAGTGTCACCGCATGCTGCTCGGCAATCGCCACGTCGTAATAACGCTCGGGAAATTCTGCCGAAAAACGGATCAGGTCTGAACCCTCACGCATGGCCGGTGTAATGGCCACCAGACGCCCATCGGCAGCCGCCATGTCGCAGGCCCAGTCGCCGAACACACTACAGAACTTGCGCGGCCTTGGGCCCGCGGGCGCGACCCCCTTCTTCTCGAGCTTGGTTTTTTCAAGCTTAGTGATGGCGTGATAGCCAATAGGGTCGCTCTCGGCCGGCAGGAAACCTCGCCCCTTACGCGTTTTGACATGAAGAAACTGCGGGCCTTCCAGGTGGCGCATGCCGCACAGCACATCGCTCAGGGCCTCAAGATCGTGCCCGTCAACAGGTCCGACATAGTTGAAGCCCATCTCTTCAAACAGCGTCGCCGGGCTGACCATGCCTTTGACATGCCCCTCGGTGCGCCGCGCAAGCTCCAGCGCCCCGGGCAGATGCGAAAGCACCCGTTTCCCGCCTTCACGCAGGGTGGCATAGGGTTTGCTGACCAGAATCCGCGCAAGATAGCTGGCCAAGCCGCCGACGTTTTCCGAGATCGACATCTCGTTGTCGTTGAGCACCACCAGCAGATTGGCATTCACATGACCGGCATGGGCCAAGGCCTCAAAGGCCATGCCGGCCGTCAGGGCGCCATCACCGATCACCGCACACACGCGACGCGACTCGCCCTTAGTACGCGCCGCCAGCGCCATGCCCAGTGCTGCCGAGATCGAGGTGCTGGAATGGCCGACGCCAAAGGTGTCGTATTCGGATTCTGCACGGCTGGGAAAGGCTGCCAAACCGCCATGCTGACGAATACCAAGAATGGCATCACGCCGCCCGGTAAGGATTTTGTGGGGATACGCCTGATGGCCGACATCCCAGACTAGACGGTCATGGGGCGTCGACAAGGCATGGTGCAGCGCCACAGTAAGCTCTACCACTCCCAGACCTGCGCCAAAATGTCCGCCCGACACGCCAACGCTGTAAAGCAGGTAGGCGCGCAACTCATCGGCCACCTGCTCCAGCTGGCCGAGTGTCATGGCACGCAGGGCCGCCGGCGTGTCCAGGGTATCTAGCAGTGGCGTGGTTGGGCGCTCAACCGGAATTTCATCGAACAGCTTCATGGTTGCTCTATCTGTCGTAGAAACGAAACGCGCCTTGCTACAGGCGCCAACTCTCGTCTCAGTGGTCTCGCTCGATCATGTAGCGTGCCAGTTCAGCCAGCGGTACGCCGGCCTCGCCCAACGGCTCTAGCGCTGCTACCCCTGCATCGACCAGCTCACAGGCCTTGGCCCGAGCAGTCTCTAGGCCCAGCAGGGCCGGGTAGGTTGGCTTGTGGCGAGCCGCATCGGCACCGCTGGCTTTGCCCAGCGTTGCGGTGTCACCCGTCACATCGAGAATGTCATCATGAACCTGGAAGGCCAGCCCGACTGCACCAGCATAGCGCTCCAGCGCTGCCAGCCGCGCATCGCTCTCTTCTGCGACCACCAGCCCTCCCAGACGGACCGCTGCGCGTATCAGGGCACCGGTCTTGTGGTCATGAATGGCCGCCAAGCCAGCCAGATCTGTGTCCTGCCCTACCGCGGCAAGATCCAACACCTGGCCAGCCACCATGCCGCTTCGTCCAGCGGCGTCCGCCAGAGTGGCAACCATGGGTGCCAGGCGCGGCAAGTCCGGGGCACGGGCCAGCACCTCAAAGGCCAGCGCCTGCAGGGCATCGCCGGCCAGAATGGCCGTGGCCTCATCAAAAGCGCGATGCACAGCTGGCTGGCCGCGACGCAGGTCGTCGTCATCCATGGCCGGCAGGTCATCGTGCACAAGGGAGTAGGCGTGAATCAACTCCAACGCCATGGCCGGCGCATCCAGCGTGGCATCCTCAGCACCCAGCGCCCGGCCGGCCGCATAAACAAGCACAGGGCGCAGCCGCTTGCCACCCACCAGTACGCCATGGCGCATGGCCTCTTCAAGCCTCGACGCCACTGCCTGGCGGCTGTCGAACAGCGCCTCGAGGCAAGTGTCAATGCGCGCACGATCAGCCGCCAAGCGAGTCTCCATACTGTCAGCGCTCACTGTTGTCGCCCTCCTTGAATTCACCAGCATGTTGCGGGTCAAAAGGCGCAAGCACCAGTCCGCTATTACCGCCTTCCGTCAGGGTGCGCACCCTGAGTTCGGCCTCGTCGAGTCTACGCTGGGCTTCATTGGTGAGGCGTACGCCCTGCTCAAAGGCTTCCAGCGAGCCTTCCAGACTCAGCTCTCCTGACTCCAGCTGCTGCACTAGGGTTTCCAGGCGCTCAACCGTTTCGGCGAAGCCGACCGGTGGTTGCTCGTCAGCGCTCTCCCGGGATCGCCTGTTCGCCTGCTCATTCGCCGCCATGGGTTCCTCGGCTATGGTTTCTTGAAGTCGGACAGTATACACACTCACAGAGGGTGAGCGCTGACACTGAATGCTATTGAATACATACGTGCCACCATGCATCCCGCTCATGGTCGCGGCACAGCTTTTTCATTCGAGGCCGTCAGCGTCTGTGCTATTATACGCGTCCTTTATGGAACGCCCGCCGCTGCCAGCAGCCTCGGGGCTTACCTTACTTCCTGATCCGAATACGCCACGTATAGCAAGAGGTTGTTTCGACCATGGCCAAAACGTCCCTGGACAAGGGCAAGATCAAGATCCTACTGCTCGAAGGCATCCACCAGAGCGCAGTGGATACCCTCCTCAATGCCGGTTATACCAACATCGAACACCTCCCTACGTCCTTGGACGAGGAGGCCTTGATCGAAAAAATCCGCAATGTGCATTTCATCGGCATCCGCTCACGCACTCAGCTTACCGAGCGCGTTTTTGCGGCTGCTGAAAAGCTCGTTGCTGTGGGCTGCTTCTGCATCGGTACCAACCAGGTAGACCTTGGTGCAGCACTAGTGCGCGGCATCCCCGTTTTCAACGCACCCTATTCGAATACCCGCTCGGTGGCCGAGCTGGTACTGGCCGAGTCGATCATGCTGCTGCGCGGCATCCCAGAAAAGAGCGCGCGCGCCCATCAGGGCGGCTGGCTGAAGTCAGCAAAGCATTCCCATGAAGCTCGCGGCAAGGTGCTGGGCATTATCGGCTATGGCAACATTGGCGCCCAGCTCTCAGTACTGGCCGAATCACTGGGCTTTGAAGTCATCTACTATGATGTCATCACCAAGCTGGGCATGGGTAACGCAAGACAGGTGGGCAGCATGGAAGAACTGCTGGCCCGTGCCGATATTGTCAGCCTGCATGTTCCCGATCTGCCTGCCACTCGCTGGATGATCGGTGAACCCCAGATCGCCTTGATGAAGCCAGGCAGTGTGCTGATCAACGCCTCTCGCGGTAGCGTGGTGGTTATCGAGGCGCTGGCTGATGCCATCAAGGAAGGTCGCCTCAACGGTGCGGCCATTGACGTCTTCCCGGTTGAGCCCAAAGGCAACGATGAAGAGTTCGTCAGCCCGCTGCGCGGCCTGCACAACGTCATCCTGACACCGCACATCGGTGGCTCAACGCTGGAGGCACAGGAAAACATCGGCACGGAAGTCGCCGAAAAGCTGGTCACCTACTCCGATAACGGTACCACCATTACCTCGGTCAACTTCCCGGAAGTCGCCCTGCCGGCCCACCCCGACAAACATCGCCTACTGCATATCCATGCCAACGTGCCGGGCGTCATGTCAGAGGTCAACCGGGTGCTGTCGGAAAGCAACATCAACATCCTCGGCCAGTATCTGCAGACCAACGAGAAAATTGGCTACGTGGTGATTGATGTCAACAAAGAGTACGGTAGCAAGGCCCTCGAAGCGCTGAGCGAGGTCAAACACACCAAGCGCGTTCGCGTTCTCTACTCCGAGACCGGCCTCGCAGACTGATCCGCAGACGAACGGCAGACAACACTGCCCGCCTGCCACAACCGCGCCTGATCAGCGCCACCTCGCCGCCACGGCCTAGCCTGGCGGCGATTTTCTTTCGCCACCCAGCATCACAAGGAACACCGCCATGCCCACCGGACTGGCCTATTTCACCGTCATCATAGTCTGGGCGACCACGCCGCTGGGTATCAAATGGAGCGCCGAGGCGGGCGCGCCCGTCGGCAGCGTCATGTTGCGCATGGGCATTGCGCTGGTGGTTGGTACAATCATCCTACTGCTGATGCGTCGGCCGTTTCGCCATGACCGCCGCGCTCTAATCAGCTACGCCTGCGCCGTGCCCGGCGTATTCGGCGCCATGGCGCTGAGCTACAAGGCCTCTCAGGCATTACCCTCAGGCATGCTGTCGGTAATGTTTGGTATGGCACCTCTGATCTCAGGCTTGATCCTGCAGGCGCTACCCGGTTCCGTCCGGCTGCAGCGCTGGCATTGGCTGGGCTGCGCGCTTGGCGTAGTGGGTCTAGCTGTGGTGTTTATCAATAGCCTAACACTAGGCGGCTCGGGGCAACTCATGGCCCTGGGCATGATGCTGGGGGCTGTCACCTTGTTTAGCGGCAGCGGCATCGCCGTTCAGCGCGCTGCTGCAGGCCTGCACCCTATGGTGCAGACAGTGGGCGCCCTGGCACTGTCGATGCCTTTCTTCCTGGTCCTGTGGCTGAGCAGCGGTGAGCCGTTGTCGATACCGCTATCGGCTCGCGGCTTCTGGGCGGTACTCTACCTAGCGCTGTTCGGATCGGTGATCGGTTTTCTGTGCTATTACCTGATCTTGTCGCGGCTGCATGCCGCTACGGTAGCGCTAGTGACGCTGATCACACCGGTACTGGCTCTCACCTTAGGCATGCTGCTCAACGGGGAATCCCCCTCCCCGCCCATGTTGACAGGTGCTGCCCTAATACTAATTGCACTAGGCGCTTACCTGTTCGGTGATCGCATCGGCCGGCGCAATGCCGCGCGACTGGTCGCAGCCACACGCTCACCAGACAAATAACGGCCCTTCTTTGGTCGCAAGCCTGAGCACAGACGCCAGCATCGCGTTAGGCTTGGGGTAAATCCCTGCTGGAGATACCGCAATGCCTGCAACCGATGCCCCTGCCGTCAACTGCCAGCTGGTCGATGGCGTCGCCACCCTGACACTGAGCCATCCAGAGCGCTTCAATACGCTGTCAGAAGCCATGCTCGGCACGCTTGCTGGTGCACTGACTGAGCTGCGCGACGAATCCAGCCTGCGCTGCGTGGTAATCGCCGCCGCAGGTCGCGCCTTCTGCACCGGCCACGATCTCAAAGAAATGCAGGCACGCCAAGACCACGCTTACTATCAGGACCTGTTCAGGCGCTGTGGGCAGCTGATGCAGAGCATCGTCGACTTTCCGCTACCGGTGATCGCCCGGGTTCACGGCGTAGCCACAGCAGCAGGCTGCCAGCTGGTGGCCAGCTGCGACATGGCTGTGGCTGCCCGCAGCGCCCGCTTCGCGGTCTCCGGTATCAACGTCGGGCTGTTCTGCGCCACCCCAGCAGTCGCCTTAAGCCGCGACATCGGCCGCAAGCGGGCGTTGGAGATGCTGCTGACCGGCGAGTTCATCAGCGCCGACACGGCACTAGAATGGGGGTTAGTCAATCGTGTAGCCGATGACGAGCAACTCGATGAAACCATCAATACCCTGACCACCAGCCTGACCGCCAAGAGCGCTCTGGCACTCAGCACCGGCAAGGCCATGTTCCGACGCCAGGCCGAGCTTCCGCTGGAGCAGGCCTACGCCTTTGCCGCCGACACCATGGCCGACAACATGCTCGCCGAGGACGTCAGTGAGGGAATCTCGGCTTTCTTCGACAAGCGTCCCGCCCAGTGGCAGCATCGCTGAGCGAATAAGCTCATGGAAACAGTTTCCGAAACAAGACAGCGCCCCAGGCTCACGGTATCCTGACACAGGAATTATCATTCGGATTCGGGAGAGTATATCAGTGACGGAACCCAAGCGCAGAGCAGCAGGCCGGCCTGCAACAGGCAAAGCCAGTGGCGGGCACAGCCAATCACTGGTGCGCGGCCTGAGCCTGCTGGAACGGCTGGCAGCCAACCCCGATGGCCTGACCCTCTCAGAGATTGCCGAGCTGGCTGAGCTGGCTCCTTCGACAACCCATCGTCTGCTGCAGGCGCTTCACAGCCAGGGTTTCATCAGTCATAACGCCGAGCTCGCGGTGTGGAAAATAGATGTCAAAACTTTCCGGATCGGCAACAGCTTTCTTGAAGCGCGCGATTTTGTGGCCACCAGCCGGCCCTTTCTGCGCAAGTTGACTGCTGCCACCGGCGAGACAGCCAACCTCGGTATTCGCGATGGCAGCACGGCGGTGTTCCTGGCACAAAGCGAGTCGCCCCAGATGATGCGTATGATTACCCGGCTCGGCTCACGGGCCCCGATGCACGCCTCAGGCGTCGGCAAAGCGCTGATGGCCTGGCTGCCGGAAGATGAGCTGGCCCAGGTGCTGGAAGAGCGCGGCTTGGCACGCATTACCGAAAACACCTTGCACGACCCGGCTGTACTGCGAGAGCAGCTGGCCAAAATTCGCCAGCAGGGCTACGCCTGTGATCGTGAAGAGCACGCTATTGGAATGAACTGCGCAGCGGCCTGCATCCATAACGAACACGGCATTCCACTGGCTGCGATCTCGGTCTCGGGGCCGGTAGCACGCATTTCCGATGCACGCTTGGTTGAATTGGGTGAGCTGGTGCGCCAAACAGCACAGGAAATTACTGCCCAGCTGGGTGGCCACCTACCAGCGCCCTGACTGCTAGCAGGCGACTCTTTCAATACAGGTTCAGCGCAGGCTTTTAGCATGGTTGCTGCACGGGTCAGTCGTTCATCTGCCGGGCCAGATACGCTATACACTCGCCCAGTGCACCAGCTTCTCTGGCCCATAAATCAGCAGAAATTGGACCAGTGGCCAACAGCTCGAGCAACAGCCGGCGAAGCTCCTGGTCTGATCTGTGGGGCTTGGTGGCCTGACCGATGCCTTGGTTGAGACGCTCAACCTGAACTGCTAACCGGTAAGGCTCATCCCCGGGCGGCACGCGGCCATGGGAAAGCACCGCTAAATGTACGCGCAGCATCGCGAGTCGCTGCTCGACCTGGGCTGGGCTATCAGGCACAAGACGAGCCGCGTTGCGCCGCTCATGGGCCTGATGCACGTCCGCAGAGAGCGGCTGATTCTGCCCAGCACTCTCAATGCCAACCGCCACTACCCCGCCTCCTTCAAGCAACATGTCATCAGCGGCCAGATGGCTATCGATCAGAGGTCCCAGCTGCTGCCAGTACTTCGCCTCCTCAGCCAGAGCAAGACGCTCAAGGTTGATACGCCGCGCCTGGACTATCCCCGCCCAGCGCCGACTCATACCCTCACTACGCCTGCCATGCGGCAGCGGCTCCAAGGCGGCAGCCTGCTCCACAGCGGAATCAAGAGCTGCACTATCACTGACGCTAACCGGACGCCAGGTGTCGAGCTGATCAATCAGCACCTGCATGTCATCAAGACGCTGCTGAAGGTGATTCTGACGATCCTTGCGCGCCGCATCGCGCCGCGAAAAAATCTCGTCACACAAATGACGAAAGTCTCGCCAAAGCGCCTGCTCCTCCCCCTTTGGCGCTCGCCCCAACTGGCGCCACTGCTGCTGCATTGCCTTGGCTTGCTCAGCGCGCTGGTGTGCGTCCATGTCACGATCGCGCAACGCCCGAAGCTGTTCAATCAGCGCACGTTTGGCTGCAGCGATCTCACTGGCGCGGCGCTCAATCAGCGCCTGCAGGGCATGGCGTGCGTGAGAAAAACGTCGCTCAACGCCATGAGCCTGCTTGCTGGGCACAGGAGAATGGCGCTGCCACAACTGGCGGGAACTGTCGCGAATACGGCGCAGTGCATCGGGATCAGCCTGCTCACAAGGTTGCTCAAGCAGCGCCTCAAGCTGCTCACATAGCTCGATACGTGCTGCTAGGTTGTGCTCACGCTCCTGCGCCTGGCGCTCGCGCCACGGCTGCAAGCGTTGGCGAATATTATCTGACGCTGTGCGAAATCGCGCAGACAGATCGCTATCACCAGCGGCATCACCAAGGCTTTTCCACTCCTGTACCAGCTGGCGATGGCGATGATTCAGATCGCTGTCATTCAACTGTGTCTGCTCGGCGAGCGCATCAATGCTTTCACACAGCTGCTGACGCTTGGGACCCGCCACAAAGGCCCGCCAATCGCGCAACTCGGCAAGCCTGGCGCCAAGCCGCCGGAAACGTGCTAGCGCCCCCTCTGCAGCGGCAGGGTCCAGAGCCTCTGCTTGCTGAGCAATACGTTGATAAAGACCACTGGCATTACGCACCTGGCCTTTATCCAGCTGTTGCTGCAGCCGGTCAAGCCCAGCGCTGAAGGCCGCCAGACTTACCGACTGAACTTGAACCGTTTCAGCCTTGTTTTCCTGCAACTGCTCCTTGGCATGCCTGAGCAGTGGTGCAAGCGGAAGCTCTTGTGGCCAGCGACAGGCAGCAACCAACGCGGCCAGCTGCTGATCGTCGTTATCACTGAGCGCCTGGATAATAGACTCCGTGTTCGCGTCCAACCTGCCACGCGCAGCAAGCACGTTTTCGTAACGCTCCAGAATTGACGCATATCGCCGGCGCAATACTTCGTCAGGACTATGTTGCTCGGAAAGCGCCAGCCAGTGTTTGACAAGCAACTGCCTCTGTGATCGAAGAAGTGCTATTTCCTGATCCGACAGCCCCTCTCCCTTAGTGAGGCCATTGAGCCCTTCTTCCATGGCCGCCAGCTGGGCTTCTCGCTCCTGACTAGCTGCTGCACGCCGCTGCCTGGCGTCTTCCTGCGCCCGGTCATGATGCTGCTGGTCGCTGAGCACTTTTCGATAGTGCTGATGAGCCTCCCGAAAGCGGCGCTCCTGCTCCGCACTGGCCGGCCCGAGCTCCCGAAAAGACTTTTCGAAATACTCGAAGCGTGCTTTGTCATGTGACTCCCAGGAGCTGCCAACCAGATGTTCTATCTGCTCAAGCAGCTGGTCGCGTCGGGAATTGGCTTTGGCCTGCTGGTCTGCGTCGGCGCGGCGCTGAGCAAGACGTTGACGCGCCTGACGCATGACCTGACCGTCACGCCGCGCTTCCCGCGCTAGGTGCGAGAGCCCTTCGTCGCTATCAACTCGCGCGGCAGCAGCCTGGCGTATAGCGGCAATCTTGTTGTCGCAGGCCAGTCGAATCAGCGCCTCCTCATCCTCAAGCTGAGCCAGCGCCTCCATCCTGAGCTGCTGGTTATCAGCTTCCATGGCAATACGCTCAAATAGCACGCCATCACCGAGCTGAGTCAGATACCCGATACGCTGCGATAAACTAGGCGCTCCGGCGTGTCCGCTGAGCAGCCACACAAGGCGATCATCTAGCTCTCTGCTGCTACCAGCAGTGCGTAGCCTCAGCAGACAATCGATATCCTCGAGCCGTGCCAAAGCCGCCAGGCGAACTTCTGCGTCAACGTCCTGCACAAGATGCTCAAGCGCCTGTCGGTGGTCAGCACGCTCGGCTGAAAGTCGCGCAATGGCCTGATAACGCACGCTGGCTGAAGAATGTTGCCAACGTGGTTTAAACAGACGTAAAAAAATTCCTCTCATAGGGTGTCCTGAACAAGACGCGGCGCACAACTGCCGCAAACAAAGTAGTCTATCCATCTAAGCACGGGCAACGATGCCTGAAAAGAGCAAGCAAGGCTGCCTGTATGTAATAAGAGACACTGACAACAGTGCGTATTGGGCTTATTATCAGTTGCATGCAACTGGTGACTCGCCTAGCGTGAGCCTATTAATTAACTGTCACCTATATTTCTGCGGAGTTCGGCAATGAGTCTCAATGTGGACAGAGCCGAAAGTGCATTCACTTTCAAGGGCGGCATGCTACCCATGACCGTCATGGAGCTGACCAGCGCCGATCCTGAGCGAATTCGCGAGCAGCTGGCGGGAAAGATGAGCCAGGCGCCGGCCTTCTTTCAGCATACCCCGGTCGTTCTCAGCGTTGAGCGGCTTGATGAACCACACTTGTCGCTGGAGCGTATCTGTGCTGTGTGCCGCACCCACAAGCTGCTGCCCGTTGCTGTTCGTGGTGGCAGCGATCCGGTACGTCAATCGGCCTGGGCGCTTGGCCTCGGCTGGTTTCCTCCGCTGGAGACATCACGGCCGCGACCGCTGGAAAGCGTTGCCGTTGAAGCCGAACTTTCACAGGTCGATGAAGAGGACGTGACAGAAATGCTGCCTGGCGGCATTGGCCGCATCTATCGTGGCACCGTTCGCTCAGGGCAGCAGGTTTCAGCGCCTGAAGGCGACCTGGTGGTGGTAGGTGCGGTGAATGCTGGCGCCGAAGTGCTGGCGGGTGGCAGCGTACACGTTTATGGCCCACTGCGCGGGCGTGCACTGGCTGGTATTCATGGCAACCCCCTGGCCAGCATATTCTGCCGCGAGCTGCGCGCAGAGCTACTATCGGTGGCGGGTAATTACAAGCGGCTCGACGACATCGACCCGCGTCTGCTGAATACAGCGGTCCAGGTCCGACTCGCAGACGATCAGCTATCCATCTCGCCGCTGGACTAGCAGCCAGCATATGGGCGAGTTAGTCAACTCAAAACAATGCAGCAAAGGCGTAAGCCTATAGCTGCACCCAGACACCAAGACATAGGATGCGACACTTGGCCAAAATCATCGTTGTGACCTCCGGCAAAGGAGGCGTCGGAAAAACAACCAGCGCAGCTGCAATCGCCACAGGACTGGCGCTTCGCGGCCAGAAAACCGCCGTTATCGATTTTGATGTGGGGCTCCGAAACCTTGACCTGATCATGGGCTGCGAGCGCCGGGTCGTGTACGACCTCGTCAACGTGATCCAAGGTGAAGCGGGGCTGAACCAGGCGCTGATCCGCGACAAGCGAGTGGACAACTTGCATATTCTTCCGGCATCACAGACCCGCGACAAGGATGCTCTGACCAACGAAGGCGTCGAGCAGATTTTTAAATCGCTGAGTGAAGACTTCGACTTCATCATCTGTGACTCACCGGCAGGTATCGAGCGCGGCGCCCAGCTGGCCATGTATTTTGCCGACGAAGCCATTGTGGTCACCAACCCTGAAGTGTCTTCAGTGCGTGACTCTGACCGCATGCTCGGGCTGCTGGCATCCAAGACACGTCGTGCAGAGCGCAATGAAGAGCCGATCAAAGAGCACCTGATGGTGACACGCTATAACCCCAGCAGAGTGGACAGCGGAGACATGCTGAACCTCGACGATATCCGCGAGATTCTAGCGATTGATCTGCTCGGCGTGATTCCCGAGTCCGAGGCCGTACTGCGCGCCTCAAACCAGGGCGTGCCAGTCACCCATGACAGCGAAAGTGATGCGGGGCTTGCCTACACGGATGCCGTTTCACGGCTGCTGGGCGAAGATGTCCCGTTACGTTTTTATGGTGGCCAGAAGAAAAGCCTGTTAAGCCGCATGTTTGGAGGAGGCCGTCGGTGAAGCTACTCGATTTCCTGAAGCGTGAGCGAAAGAACAGCGCCTCGGTAGCCAAGGAGCGCCTGCAGATCATCGTGGCGCACCAGCGCAGCCAGCGTGGGCAGCCTGACTATATGCCCATGCTCGAGCGCGAGCTACTGGAGGTTATCCGCCGCTATGTCCAGATCGACGACGATGCGGTGAATATCAGCATGGACAGCGAGGACAACTGCTCGGTACTTGAGCTGAACGTCACTTTACCACGCACTTGACGCATCTCCGGCGAGATGCCCGCCGCTCGCCCTAATTGCCAGACGTCGCACACAGCGGTGTTGATAATTCTTTTGTTTTCGCTTGAACGGGGGTCTCGCTCATGGCGCAGCCGACCACGCCAGGGGCTTTTCTCTGGCACGACTATGAAACCTTTGGCATCGACACGCAGCGCGACCGCCCCGTTCAGTTTGCTGCCATTCGTACCGATGCCGAACTCAACGAGATCGGCGAACCGGTCGAAATATTCTGCCGTCCGGCGGATGATTTCCTGCCTCACCCACAGGCCTGCTTGGTGACAGGTATCACCCCGCAAAAAGCACTGCGCCGGGGCTTACCCGAGGCGGAATTTGCTGGCCGTATCGCCGCAGAAATGAGCCAGCCCGGCACCTGCTCAGTGGGCTATAACAGCCTGCGCTTTGACGATGAAATCAGCCGCCACTTATTCTACCGCAACCTGATCGACCCCTACGCCCGAGAGTGGCAGAATGGCAACTCCCGCTGGGACCTGATCGATGTGGTACGTGCTTTTCATGCACTACGCCCCGACGGAATCGCGTGGCCGCGGCGCGAAGACGGGACGCCCAGCTTCCGGCTTGAAGAACTGACCCGGGCCAACGGCATTGCCCATGAAGGCGCCCACGACGCTGTTGCCGACGTACGCGCCACCATCGAGCTGGCACGACGACTCAAGCAAGCCAATCCCAGGCTGTTCGCCTATCTGCTGAAGCAGCGTGGCAAGCACCGGGTCGCTGAGCTGCTGGATGTTGCTGCCCAGGTGCCGGTGCTGCATATTTCACGGCGCTATCCGGCCGGCCGTAATTGTGCAGCGCTGGTGATGCCCTTGGCCAAACACCCGACCAACAACAATGGCGTGATCGTCTATGACCTGTCCGTCGACCCACAGCCATTGCTGGACATGTCGGCCGAACAGATTCGCCAGCGTGTTTTCATCAGCAATGACGACCTTGCCGAAGGCGAGTCGCGCATCCCGCTGAAAGTCATTCATATCAACAAATGCCCTGTCGTCATGCCAGTGGCCTTTCTCAAGGATGTGGATGGTGAACGGGCCGGCGAATACGGCCAGATCGTCGAGCAGATGGCACTCGACCTTGAGGCGGGCCGCCAGCACTGGAAAGTTCTCAGGGCAGATTCCGATGTTGCGGCACGCGTTAGGGACGTGTTCTCCCAGCCCTACCCGGAGCCGCCTCAGGATCCGGACCTGATGCTCTACAGCGGCGGTTTCTTTTCTCCCGCTGATCGGGCTCAGATGGAGCGCGCACGGGCCACTGACCCTTGGGATCTAGTGGGCGCCACTTTTTCTTTTCAGGATCCGCGTCTTGAGGAAATGCTATTTCGCTACCGTGCCCGAAGCTATCCTGAAACCCTGGAAGATGAAGAGAAGGAACGCTGGGAAAACTGGCGCTGGGAGCGGCTACGGGACAGCCAGCTGGCTGGGTTCACGCTGTCTGACTTTGGCCGCGAGATTGAGCGGCTGAGCCGCCAGGAGCTGACCGACATCCAGCGCCAGGTACTGGAAGAACTAGTCATGCATGTCGAGTCCATTCTTCCCTCACAGGCATTCGACTGACCCTAGCCGATACCGCCGCCAACGGAACCAGCCTGCCTGCAATGCAGCACAATCAAGACAACATAGACGAGAAGGCCGGACAATGTATGCTCGGCCTTCTCGTCACCTACATCTTAATGCCTGCTGGATAGCCGTCACAGTAACCGGTCGCCAGGGCAATTCGCTTACAACTCTTCGGCGTCTCTCTTCAGCTCGTCGCCTGCCTTCTCGATATCCCTTTCGACATCATCGGCCAGCTTTTCAGCTTTCTCGTCAGTCGCCTTGGTGGCGTCTTCTGCGTCCCACTTGGCGCCGTCGCCAGCTTCTTTCAGCTTATCGCCTGCCGCATCAGCTGCGTCCTTGGTCTCCTCAACGGCCTCGTCGGCCTTCTGACCAGCAGCACTGGCAGTATCTTCAGCAGCCTGCTTGGCGTTATCACCGGCTTCTTCCAGCTTGTCGCCAGCTGTGTCAGCCGCGTCCTTGGTCGCTTCAACAGCTTCCTCAGCCTTCTCTTCAGTGGCTTTGGCTGCATCTTCAGTAGCCTGTTTTACATCGTCGCCCACTTCTTCAAGCTTGTCGCCTGCTGCATCAGCTGCGTCCTTCGTGTCTTCAGCGACTTCGTCAGCTTTCTTTTCAACGGTCTTGACTGTGTCGTCGGCTACTTTTTCGGCGCTTTGATCAACCTTCTTGTCGGCGTCTTTATCGGTGCCAGCATCCTTGCTGTCGCAAGCAACGAGAGCGACAGAGGTCGCCCCGACCAGCAGTGCAAGTCCGAAACTGCGCAGTAAATTCTTTTTCATGTGATCTCCCTATTTAAACCATCAGGCTTTTCG
This sequence comes from Halomonas sp., assembly GCF_052095765.1. GTDB lineage: Bacteria > Pseudomonadota > Gammaproteobacteria > Pseudomonadales > Halomonadaceae > Halomonas. Next base: position 18,947 of record NZ_JBQDJZ010000006.1, on the reverse strand, counting down.
AAGTTTACCAGCCCATAGTAGTCGTCAAGAATAACGACTTCCAACACTCTTTGCTTATCCTCTAGGTCAGCAGGAGCAGTTTACCCTGGGCATTCTGCCACATTAGAGACGCGATACCTGAGCCGCTCGGACTGTGCGCTCAACGGCTCTGGCACCATCCCCTCACGCAACACCTGAGCCTGGGCGTTTAGACAGCCTCAGGAAAACACCCCTTGAAACACACAACGAAACACACTATCTTGTGCCGCAATGCGATAGACACACCACATGTAGTAGCTAGCAAGTCAAGGGAGTGCTGTCAACCACTGCTTGCCTAGCGCCCACAACCCGATCAACCACCCACAGGATCCCATCGGCGCCATGAGTATTACGACACCCTCAAAGCAGGCTTCGGTCTCTGTCACAGCCCCTCAGACGCTGCGGGTTATCAAGCGCACCGGCGATGTGGCACCCTTCGATATCAGCAAGATCGCCGTGGCCATGAACAAAGCCTTTATCGCCGTAGAAGGCGATGATGTGTCAGGTTCATCGCGCGTACGTGACTTTGTTGCCAACGCCTCCGGAAGTATCGCCCAGGCATTTCAACGTCGCATGCCAGACGGCGGCACCTTGCATATCGAAGACATCCAGGACCAGGTCGAGCTGGCCCTGATGCGCGCCGGCGAACAAAAAGTCGCCCGCGCCTATGTACTCTACCGCGAAGCCCAGGCCAGCGCCCGCAGCGCCAAAGGCGACATTACCAAACCTCATCCTTCACTCAACGTTACCGCCCTGGACGGCAGCACTCGCCCGCTGGATCTGGGCCGCATCGAAACCCTGGTCTTCGAAGCCTGCGAAGGCCTTGATGCGGTTGAACCCGGCAAGATCGTCGAGGACTCACTAAAGAACCTCTACGACGGCGTGAGTGTGGATGGCGTTTCTCAGGCGCTGATGATGACCGCCCGCACTTTGGTAGAGAAAGAGCCCAACTACACTTACGTCACTGCTCGCCTGCTGCAGGACAGCCTGCGTCGCGAAGCGCTATCGTTTCTCGATATCGCCGAGGAAGCCACCTACCATGAGATGGCCGATTTGTATAAGCCGGCCTTCCAGGCCTATGTGGCCCGCGGCATCGAATTCGAACAGCTCGACCCGCGTCTGGCCGAGTTCGACCTCGAGAGGCTGGGCGAAGCCCTGGATCATGCCCGCGACGCCCAGTTCACCTACCTAAGCCTGCAGACCCTCTACGACCGCTACTTCATTCACCGCGATGATGTGCGCTATGAGCTGCCCCAGGTGATGTTCATGCGCGTGGCCATGGGGCTGGCGCTTAACGAAGATGACCGCGAAGCCCGCGCCATCGAGTTCTACGAGCTGCTGTCGAGCTTCGACTACATGGCCTCCACGCCCACTCTGTTCAATGCCGGCACTGTGCGCAGCCAGCTTTCCAGCTGCTATCTCACCACCGTGCCCGACGCGCTGGACGGCATCTACAGCGCCATCCGCGACAACGCCCTGCTGTCCAAATGGGCCGGCGGTCTGGGTAACGACTGGACACCAGTACGCGCACTGGGTTCCTGGATCAAGGGCACCAATGGCAAGTCCCAGGGCGTGGTGCCTTTCCTCAAGGTGGTCAACGATACCGCCGTTGCCGTCAACCAGGGCGGCAAGCGCAAGGGCGCGGTATGTGCCTACCTGGAAACCTGGCACCTGGATATCGAAGAATTTCTGGAGTTGCGCAAGAACACCGGTGACGATCGCCGTCGCACCCACGACATGAACACCGCCAACTGGGTGCCAGACCTGTTCATGAAACGGGTCTTCGATGACCAGCAGTGGACGCTGCTTTCGCCCTCCGATTGCCCGGACCTACACGACCTGTATGGCGCAGCCTTCGAGAAGCGTTACCGAGAATACGAGGCGATGACCGAAAGCGGCCAGATCACGCTGTTCAAGCGGGTCAAGGCCAAAGACATGTGGCGTAAGATGCTCTCCATGCTGTTCGAGACCGGCCACCCATGGATCACCTTCAAGGATCCGTGCAACCTGAGAAGCCCGCAGCAGCACACCGGCGTGGTGCACTCCTCCAACCTGTGCACCGAGATCACCCTGAACACCAGTGTCGATGAGATCGCAGTGTGCAATCTGGGTTCGATCAACCTGGCCAGCCACATGGTCGACGGCCAGCTGGACAACGACAAGCTTAAGAAGAGCGTACGTACCGCAGTGCGAATGCTCGACAACGTCATCGACATCAACTATTACGCGGTACCCCAGGCCAAGAACTCCAACGTCAAACACCGCCCGGTGGGGCTGGGCATCATGGGATTTCAGGACGCCCTTTATGCTCAAGACATCGCCTACGCCTCCGAAGAAGCCGTGGCCTTTGCCGACCGCTCCATGGAGTTGGTCAGCTACCACGCCATCGAGGCGTCCTCTGATCTGGCCGCTGAGCGCGGCCACTACGCCAGCTTTGAAGGCTCACTGTGGAGCCAGGGCATCCTGCCCATCGACTCCATCGACAGACTGGTGCAGGAGCGCGGCGAGAAGTACATCGAGGTCGACACCTCTTCGACCCAGGATTGGGGCCGTATTCGCGACAAGATCGCGACCCAGGGCATGCGCAACTCCAACGTGATGGCCATCGCTCCCACCGCAACCATTTCCAACATCTGCGGCGTGTCGCAGTCCATCGAGCCGACCTACCAGAACCTGTTCGTCAAATCGAACCTGTCTGGAGAGTTCACTGTGGTCAACGCTGCCCTGGTCAACGACCTCAAAGAGCGTGGCCTGTGGGATGCGGTGATGATCAATGATCTCAAATACTACGATGGGTCTGCCCAGCCCATCGAGCGCATTCCGGATGACCTCAAAGCCAAGTACGCCACCGCTTTCGAGGTCGAGCCCAAATGGCTGGTCGAAGCTGCCTCACGTCGCCAGAAGTGGATCGACCAGGCACAGTCGCTCAACCTCTACATCCAGGGCGTGTCAGGCAAGAAACTCGACGTGACCTACCGCATGGCCTGGTATCGCGGCCTCAAGACCACCTATTACCTGCGTGCGCTGGGCGCCACTGCGGTGGAAAAGTCCACCGTCGAGCGCGGCAATCTCAACGCGGTCAGCAACGCCGCACCTGGCGCGACAACGGATGGCGCCGAGCTAAACGCCCAGCAGGCACCACAGGCGCAGGAGCCACGCGGCGTCGACGACTTTCTGAGCGGCAAGGGCGGCCAGCGTCCGCCGTCGGCCGGGGAGATCGATGAGCTGGGCTGCGAAGCCTGCCAGTAAATCCGCGCCAATGAACCTGCTGCGCTACGCCGGCAGGTTCTGACATCGAGTTAACAGACAAGGGGAATCAAAATGCTGAACTGGGATGATTTTCACGAAGACGACACCACCGTGGCCGAGACCCCCAAGCCGACACCAGCCTCCGAGCCGGTGCAGGAAAAGGCTCAGGATAAGATGCAGGAAACCCCTGCCAGCTATCAGGTCGCCGAACAGGACCGCGTCGAGCGCGCACGCCAGTCACTGAGCGAGCTCGACGTGGCTGCCGGACTGGAAGAGCTTGAAATGGGTGCGGCGCGCATCGAGGTCGATGACAAGAAGATGATCAACGCCCGCGCTGACCTCAACCAGCTGGTACCGTTCAAGTACGAGTGGGCCTGGCAGAAGTACCTGGACGGCAGCGCCAACCACTGGATGCCCCAGGAAGTCAACATGACCGCCGACCTCGCGCTATGGAAAAGCGCCGACGGCCTCAGTGCCGACGAGCGCCGCATCGTCGAGCGCAGCCTGGGCTACTTCTCCACCGCTGACTCGCTGGTGGCCAACAATCTGGTACTGGCGGTATATCGCCTGATCACCAACCCCGAGTGTCGCCAGTACCTGCTGCGCCAGGCATTCGAGGAAGCTATCCACACTCACGCCTATCAGTACTGCGTGGAGTCGCTGGGCATGGACGAAGGCGAAGTCTTCAACATGTATCGCGAAGTGCCGTCGGTGGCTGCCAAGTCCACCTGGAGCCTCAAGCACACCCAGTCGTTGGCGCGCGCCGACTTCAACACCGGGACACCGGAAACCGATCAGGAGCTGTTACGTAACCTGGTGGCCTTCTATTGCGTGACCGAAGGAATATTTTTCTACTGCGGCTTCAGCCAGATACTGTCCATGGGTCGGCGCAACAAAATGACCGGCGTGGCCGAGCAGTTCCAGTACATCCTGCGCGACGAATCCATGCACCTGAACTTCGGCGTGGACATGATCAACCAGATCAAGATCGAGAACCCGCACCTGTGGACGCCCGAGTTCCAGGACGAGTGCACCCAGATGATTCTCGAGGGCACCGAACTCGAGATCGCCTACGCCCGCGACACCATGCCCCGCGGCGTGCTGGGCATGAACGCCGCCATCATGGAGGAATACCTGCACTTCATCTGCAACCGCCGCCTTGCACAGATCGGCCTCAAAGAGCAGTTCCCCGGTGCCGGGAACCCCTTCCCGTGGATGAGCGAGATCATCGACCTGCGCAAGGAAAAGAACTTCTTTGAGACCCGCGTCACCGAGTATCAAGTGGGGGGCGCACTGAGCTGGGATTAATATGACACCTCGTCCGGCACATGAATTATCTCCGATGGCCGGGCGGGCGCTTTTCATACAACACCTTGAGCTCCATTCCACGCAGTAGCGCCTGGCCAAGACGAATCCAAAAGAGGGCAATCCAATGCATGCAACCCATGAAAACGGCACCCGACAGCGCGAGGCACAGGCCTGGCAGTCGGCCCTGGACCAGGCGCTGGCCGCCCACGGTGGAGAGGCGGCATTGGCTTACTATCCCCATGTGGCCAACGCCTTTCCTTCTTCTGCGCCCAACCCTTACGCGCCAGAGTTTCCACTGCTTGACCTGCACGAACTGAAAAGCTGGGCCATCCATCGCGGCTGGCACGTGCGGCCAGCACCGGAGCGCGCCCATGACAACAATCGATACAGGAACCCACCACTGCGCTTCAGTCGCCAGCCGGTCAGGGGCTGGAAAAGCCACTGACACCTGAATCTGAGCGGTTACACACTCCGGCAATAACGCGGTAGGCTAAAAGCATCGAAGGTTTCACGCAACAGGAGCCAGGATGCTTTCTTTTTCTGACAAACCCCGCCTGCGCGGCGGTCGCTGGCCCAACCGGCTGGCGTGGCTGGCGCTTTTTGTCCTACTGACGGCCGCCATACTGGTGGTAGGCTCAGGTTCAATGTACCGGATGCAATGGCTGTCGCTGGGTGACTCGTTCTCGCTGCTGCGGCGCGGTGCTCAGCTAGCACTGGGCAGCGCAGCCGTCGCTGCGCTGACGTTGCTGGTGGCGCTGATCTGCCGCCGCTGGCGGATAATGCTAGCCAGCCTCTTGATCGCTGTCGCCGCCATGGCGCTGGTTGCCATGCCGATGCAGATGCAGCAGATAGGCCGCAGCGTACCGCCGATCCATGACATCACCACCGATACCACTAACCCGCCAGCCTTCGAGACACTAGCCTCGGCCCGGCGCGCCGCACCCAATTCGGTGAACTATCCCGGGGAGTCGACGGCCCGCCAACAGCAACGTGCCTATCCGCAGCTCGGCCCGCTGATACTGGACATGCCGCTGGCCGAGGCACTGGCTAGCGCTGAGGCAACCGTCCGTGACCAGGGCTGGGAAATCGCCAGCGTGAATGACCACCGCATCGAAGCCACGGCCAGTACCCGCTGGTTCGGCTTCAAGGACGATGTGGTCATCCGGCTCGCGGAAACACCGCAAGGGGTGCGGGTCGACGTGCGCTCGGCATCAAGACTAGGCAAGAGTGACCTCGGCACCAACGCGGCCCGCATTCAGACCTACCTGGAGGCACTGAAGGTCCAGGCTGGCCGCTGAGCAGCCGGCCTGGGCACGTCACTCAGGGACTGCGGTGGGGGCTAGCCGCGCACCACAAGGGCACGCTGAAACTCATCACGGTAGGCGTTGAGCTGAGCGTCCGGGTCAGCCGGAAAGCGCTCCAGCGCTACTGCTAGTTCAAAGAACCCGACGGCTGGCAGACCCTCGCCGCGACGGCTGACCACCAGCGCAGCGATCATTGGCCGCCCGTCGTCGACATCTTCGCGCATCAGCATTTCAAGTGCCTGAGCCACACGTTGGATGGTACGTGGCGGCTCAAGCCCCAGCGCCTCAGCTAGCTGACGGTAGGTCAGCGGCAACTCAGACGCTGGCAGGGTCTCCAGCAGTCTTCTTGCCCGCGCGGCAAGGGCCTGTGTCATTTGGTATTCTCCCCACATCATCATACACACAGGAGCGCGACAATGAACCCCGAAGACCTTGAGCAGCTGGTCACGCTCCGCATGCCATTCGGCAAGCATCAGGGCACGCTGATTGCCGATCTGCCCGGCCCCTACCTGAACTGGTTTGCCCGGGAAGGCTTTCCCGACGGCCAGATTGGCCGCCTGCTGAACCTGATGCACGAAATTGATCATAACGGGCTGAGCGCTTTGCTTGCCCCGCTGCGCCACAACAAGTGAGTCACACCATGCTACGCATATCCAACAGCGTGGAGCTTGCTGCCCACGAGATCGAGATCAACCAGGTCCGCGCCCAAGGCCCCGGCGGCCAGAACGTCAACAAGGTGTCGTCAGCGGTGCACCTGCGTTTTGACATCCCCGCTTCTAGCCTGCCCGACTTCTACAAACAACGACTGATAGCACTGAACGATCAGCGCATCACCAAAGACGGCGTGATCATCATCAAGGCCCAGAACCATCGGACACTGGAGCTGAATCGCGAGGATGCGTTGGCGCGACTGCGTGAGCTAATACGCCATGCCATCAAACAGCGTAAGGTCCGTAAGCCGACGAAGCCCACTAAAGGATCCCAGCGTCGGCGCCTGGACAGGAAAGTACAGAAAGGCCAAACCAAGGCGCTACGGAGAAAGGTCCGCTACTGAACCCTCAGACCTGCTCCTCGTAGGCGGCCTTGAGCCGGTAGAACTCTTCAACCACAGCGTCCATAGCCTGGGCGTCATAGTCGCAAAGCCCGCTGACCACCAGTTTCTTTGACCCGGTACCGATCTCTTCGCCGCCGGCCAGAATATGGAACTCCAGCCTGACATCACCGCGTTTACCATTGACCTCAAGGGTCGAGTCGGTCAGCTCAAGACCCGGCTCCAGGCCGTCCAGTCGAGTCAGTGAAAAGCCCATGCTGTCGTAGATCACCAGCGGCCGCCGGGGATTAAACATGACGCCGCCGTCTTCCATTAGTGGCTTCAGATAGTGGGGGAAGTTTTTGCCGGAAAAGGCCACATAGCAGCGCGTAAAGGCTTCGACTACCGCCTCGTCATGGGTGCTCTCACCGCTACGCTCGACTTCCAGATAACACTTGCCGGCGTTGTCATGCACACGGATTAGGCCGTCGTCGCCTTCGGTAAACTGTAAAGCGACATCGGCGCCCACCATGCTCAGAAAGCGGAAGGTCATGTTCTGAAAAAGCCCGAAGCGGGCCAGCACCAAGGCGAAGAGCAGATCCCCCGGCACACAGAAACGCCGCGCATCAGGGTTATGGATCGGGTTGTAGTCACCAGCCACTCGCTTGGCAAACCGACTCGCCTGCTCCGCACTGATGCAGGTTTGCGCATCGGCTGTCGAGCACGAAAAATAATCATCGAGGAACATGCGTACCTGGCCTGCCTTGGGTCGTTGGCGTTGTTACAGGATAATGGCCTTGCTCGGCCTTAAGCAGCTGATAATGCCACAAATTGAACAATAATGGCGCACAATTTCTTGCCTTCATGCCCCACATCAACACTCTGGTGAGTCGTCGGGTTCTCCTACCAAAGAAGGCCGCCGTAAAGTGCCGTGAGACGGTCGCTATGTTAGTATCTTACAGGCTTCTGGCCCTTTCCTCTCATCCAACCTGTCGGACGACTTCCCAATGTCACCTGCTCCTTTCGCCTCGTGCGCACCCGGACTTCCCAAACGAAGCTCGGGTGCGTTGTTGTGCCTGTTGCTGCTGATCGGGGTGTCGACCCCGGCGCTGGCATCCACGGCGCCAGCCATTGATCTCACCTCATCGTTTATCGGATTTCTTGCCGTCGCCATATTTGTCTTCGCCTATGCACTGGTCATGGCCGAAGAAGCGATCAAGATGCGTAAATCCAAACCGGTACTGATAGCCGCGGGCATTATCTGGGGGCTGATTGGTTGGGTCTACGTCAAGGCTGGCATGCCGGCAGAGTCCGAGAGCGCTTTCCGCAGCACGCTGCTTGAATTCACCGAGCTGATGCTGTTCCTGCTGGTGGCGATGACCTATATCAACGCCATGGAAGAGCGTCGGATCTTCGATGCGCTACGCTCTTGGATGGTACGCAAGGGCTTTACCTACCGCGCACTGTTCTGGATAACCGGCGCACTGGCCTTTGTGATCTCACCAATCGCCGACAACCTGACCACCGCCCTGCTGATGTGTGCAGTGATATCCAAAGTTGCAGAAGGTGACAGACGCTTCATCAACCTGGCCTGTATCAATATCGTAGTAGCCGCCAACGCTGGCGGTGCCTTCAGCCCATTTGGCGATATCACGACCTTGATGGTGTGGCAGGCCGGCATGGTTGGCTTCCAGGAGTTCTTCGTGCTGTTTATCCCGGCACTGGTCAACTTCCTGGTTCCAGCCGTCATCATGAGCGCATTCATCAAGAACCGTAAGCCAGACAGCATCGATGATGTGGTCTGGCTCAAGCGCGGCGCCATCCGCATCGTTCTGCTGTTCCTACTGACCGTAGCCACAGCTGTTGCCGGTCACACCCTGCTGCACCTGCCGCCGGTGCTTGGCATGATGACCGGCCTTGGCTATCTGCAGTTCTTCGGTTATTTTCTGCGCCGCAGCCTGCCGCGTTCGCTGGAGCGCAAGCGCTCCCGCTACACCCAGCGCGGCGACTGGCGCAAACTGGAGTCACTGGGTAGCGTGGTGCCTTTCGACGTATTCAACCGAGTGGCGCGCGCCGAGTGGGATACCCTGCTGTTCTTCTACGGTGTGGTGATGTGTGTGGGCGGCCTGGGTTTCATGGGTTACCTGAGCCTGCTGTCAGACGCGCTGTACACTAACTGGGATGCCACCTGGGCCAACGTGGTGCTAGGCCTGATCTCGGCGGTGGTTGATAACATCCCCGTCATGTTCGCGGTGCTGACCATGGCACCTGACATGTCTCACGGCCAGTGGCTGCTGATTACCCTGACTGCTGGTGTCGGTGGCAGCCTGCTGTCCGTCGGCTCTGCCGCGGGCGTTGCCGTAATGGGCCAGGCACGCGGCAACTACACCTTCATGGGCCACCTACGCTGGGCGCCGGTGATCGCGCTGGGCTACATCGCCAGCGTACTCATGCACCTTTGGCTCAACGCCGACTTGTTCCTCATTTACGGGCCCTCATGAAAGCAGGTATTACAGCCAGCGGTCTGAGATAGCACTAAGGACGGACCGGACGGCCACAGCGCCCCGCGGCTCACAAACCCGGGGCGCTGTTGTTTGTGCAGTGGGCAAGTTGGCTGAAGCCGATGCGGACAGCACAAGTCCGGGATAGAGACGCTCTGACCAATCCAGCAGTATGATCGCCAGCACGTTGCGATGCTCCCCAAGCGTCCCGCCTTGTCTGCCGGCACACCCGGCCAGCAGCAAGACAACGAGCCCAAGCAACATATACCGGTAGCACAGCAATAGACGTTGCCAGGGGCGCGGCATGCTGCGTGGTAGGACTCGTGGAGTGGTTCTTTGCATGGACTGTGTTCCAGCCACCCGCTATGAACACTTATCGTTTACTCTGGCGGCTTCGATGAAGACGACGAGCGCCGCCGCTTTCTGCGTTCAGGTGGAATCAGCTTGACCCTGACCTTGGGCTTGCGTTTAGCTGGCGGGGCTTTGCTGTCTCCCTGCTCGCCCGGTGGTGCCGGCAGATGAGGACGCTCGATCTCCACCCAGGCAAACGTTGGTAATGCCAGATGCCAGTAGATGGCGGCCAAGCGCAGGCCCAGCGTAATAGCAAGGCCGAACCCAATGGCCACAATATGTGGCACACCCAGCTTGTAGCCTGCCACCATACAGACTCCGCCGGCAATCGAGGCAGTGGCATAGATCTCCTCACGCAGCACCATCGGTACCCGGCGCGCCAACACATCGCGCGTCATGCCGCCAGCCACGCCAGTCATCAGCCCCATCAGCACCGCAACAACGCCAGACGAGTCCAACATCAGCGCTTTATGGGCGCCAATCACGGTAAACAGCGCCAACCCGAACGCATCGGCCACCGGCAGGAATACCCGCGACAGACGATGGATATAGTGAAAGCCCAGTATCGACAGTGCCACCGTGGCAATGATTACCCACAGGTAGGCCGGGTCACTGACCCAGAATACCGGACGGATCCCCAGCACCAGGTCGCGCAGAGTGCCGCCGCCAATCGCCGTTACCCCCGCCAATACCAGCATGCCGAACGGATCCATACGCGACCGACAGGCAAGTAACACGCCCGACAGCGCAAAGACAATCACCCCGACCATATCCAGCCAGTACACCAGTTCGCTCACTGTCGTGTCTCTCCTGTGTCGCCAGCCCCCTTTTGTCTGAAACTTTCTTGCCTATTCAGCCAAAGACTGCATCATATCAGGCTGGTCTACGATACTGATGCAGTCAGTGACCTATCCTTGCCGACCGCTGACAGAAAGCCCGCGCAGCGGCACCCAGCTCACGGCAACCGTCATGGAGTGGAATCCGGCCTATAGCTGGCTTGTCATTACCCTACTACTGGGGCTCGCAGAGTTGATGTCCGGCACCTTGCTGCTGCTGGCACTTGCTGTGGCTGCGGCTTTGACAGCCATATTGCCGATGCTGGGCTTATCACTGCCATGGCAGCTGCTGGGCATGGGTCTGTTCTCAGGTATTCTAGTACCGGTGGCCATCCACGGCATTCGCCCGCGCTTCTCGCCCCGCGGTGTAAACTATGGCACGACCGGCAGCGGTGTGGAGCGCGGTCAACGCTACCGCGTCATGCACCGTGACTTCGATGGCGCTTCGGTACTGCTGATCAACGGTGACCTGTACCGGCTACGCGTTGCCAGCAACCCCTCCGGACTTGATGACGACCTTGCTGAAGGCACCGACGTCATCTTCGAACGCTTCGAGGGCACAACCGCCATCGTACAGCTGGCGCCCGACACAGGTGTAGAAACCTCTCCCAAAGGGTGAACTGTCTCACCCACCCTCTCACTCCTTAAGGAATCATGAATATGGATAGCTTCAATCTGGGTCCGGGTCTGATATTTGGCATCATCATCGTCGTCATTGGCGTGATGATCGTCGTCAAAGGGCTCGTTGTTGTGCGCCAGTCAGAAGTGATGGTCATCGAACGTCTCGGCTCATTCAACCGGCTGCTGGAAAGCGGCGTCAACATCATCATTCCCTTTATCGACCAGCCGCGCCCCATCAGCATGATCCGCTACCAGAAGCTGGGTGATGAATATCACCCCATCGCCAGCAGCGAAGTGCGTATTGATCGCCGCGAAACTGTTATGGACTTCCCCGGCCAGCCGGTGGTCACCACCGATAACGTCACCGTGACCATCAACGGTGCGCTCTACTACCAGATCATCGACCCCAAACGTGCTGTCTATGAAGTCGAGAACATGAGCCAGGCCGTTGAAGTGCTGGCCAAGACCACACTGCGTTCAGTAGTCGGCAAGATGGAGCTAGACAAGCTGTTCGAGTCCCGGGCCGAGGTCAACAACGAGATCCAGGCCGCCATGGAAGACGCCGCCTCCAAATGGGGCGTGAAAATTTCCCGGGTTGAAGTGCAGGACATCGAAATGCCCGAGGAAGTTGAATCAGCCATGCGCCTGCAGATGGCGGCCGAGCGTAAGCGCCGCGCCACGGTGACCGAAGCCGAAGGCGAGAAGTCTGCCGCCATCGCCATGGCCCAGGGCCAGCGCGAATCGGCGATCCTTAATGCCGAGGGCGATCGGGAGTCTGCCATTCTGCGCGCCCAGGGTGAAGAAGAGTCAATCAAACTGGTGCTCGGCGCGCTGGGTGCTCAGGAAAGCGACAAGAACACCGTTATCGGCTACCTGCTCGGCCAGAGCTACATCAAGATGCTGCCGCAGATGGCCCAGAACGGCGAGCGGGTGTTTGTCCCTTACGAGTCCTCCGCGCTGCTCGGCTCCATGGGCATGTTCCGCGAGCTGACAGGCTCACCGGAAGACACCGTGGCACACCATCTGCGCGAACAGTCCAATACCGGCCCCATCAACAGCATGCGTAGCGGCATGGTTGGCGGCGCGGCATCAGGCAACTGACCGCCACTCAGGGCCGCGCAAAACGCGCCAGCTGCATTTCCCCCAACCGGCTGAGCGTGCGGCGGAAGGGAAACGCCAGATGACCGTGGCGATACAGCTCATCCATCGCCACGGCGGCGCTCAGCGTCAGCGGCACACCACGGTCATAGCATTCATCGACCAGCGCGATGAAACGGCGCACGCCGTCATCCAGACGAGTCAGCATCGGTAGCTGCCGATCACCAGCGGCGACCTGCTCACTGGCATCCTCGGTGCCCCGGGCGATGCCACCAGTAAGCGGGCCTTGATCCAGCTGCGGCACGCCTTCCAACAGCACCTGGTCGAAACGATCACACAGATCGATGAAATCAACGGCGGCCAGTGGGGCTTCGCACAGTGACTCATAGCGACACCACAGCACGCTGTCACTTGCGCCAAGCACCGCAATATCACGATGCCCCAGCCGAATCGGCTCACGATGAATGCGCTGGCCACTAGTCAGGCGCTCAAACACTTCGGCCAGTGCCGGAGTTTCGCTATCATCCTGCACAAAGTAGCGCGGCTCGGGCTCTCCAGGGTGCTCCCGATGATCCTGAGAACCATCCAGCGCCATGACCTGCAGATGATGAGAGAGCGCTTTCACCGCCGGCACAAAACGCTCACGGTTAAAGCCATCGGCATACAGCTGTTCAGGCGCCTGGTTAGACGTGACCACCAGAATCACGCCCTGTTCAAACAGCGCCGTCAGCACACCGCCGAGCAGCAGGGCATCGGCGATGTCATTGACGAACAGCTCATCCAGGCACAGCACACGCGCCTCAGCGGCCAGCTCCACAGCCAGCTGGCGCAACGGATTGGGCGTGCCACTTAATTGGAACTGGCGACGATGCACCCAGCGTATGAAGTGGTGGAAGTGCTGGCGACGGGCGGGCACCGAGAGGCCGCGATAGAAGCTGTCCATCAGCCAAGTCTTGCCACGCCCGACACGACCCCACAGATACAGGCCATGCGCCTGGCCTTGGCCGTGCTCAAGCGCCTGATAAAGTGCCTCCAAGGCCTCTACAGCACGGTTCTGGGCTTCATCTTCGACAAAGCCCGCGGCCCGCGCCTGATCATAGGCTGCCCTGGGTGATGGTCCGCGGGTCAATGAGACGCTCCGCTGTTGTCCGCTTTGCGATCCACTTCGTTATACACGTTCATTATTCACGCCGTCTGTTCCGCGCAGCCGCTGAACCAGAGTCATCACGGCTACCAGTAGCCCACCAACCACCAGGCCCACCAGCAGGTTGATCAGCACCGGACCCAGTCCACTGACGATAGCACCGGCCGCGGGCATGGTCAGCTCTGCATCGGCCACGCCCTGAACCACCTCATGCAGCGCAGGCAGGCCATGCACCAAGATGCCGCCGCCCACTAGGAACATAGCCAGAGTGCCTACCACACCGAGCGTTTTCATCAACCAGGGTGTGCCTTTCACCAGCGCATTACCTACGCCTTCCATGGCACCGCCGCGCTTGACCAGATACAGCCCCAGGTCGTCGAGCTTGACGATGCCCGCCACCAACCCGTAAACACCGATTGTCACCAACAGGCCAATTGCCACCAACACCCCCAACTGCATACCCAGCGATGCACCAGCCGCCGTTCCCAGGGTGATCACGATGATTTCAGCAGAGAGAATGAAGTCGGTGCGTATCGCGCCCTTAATCTTGTCCTTCTCATAGACGCGCAAATCAACATTTTCATCCCTTAGCGCCCTTAACTGTTCAGCACGATGATCCTTCTCCTCAGCGCTATGAAACAGCTTGTGTACCACCTTTTCAGCGCCTTCATAGCAAAGATAGGCACCGCCCATCATCAGCAGCACGGTCACTAGTCCGGGCAAAAAAGCACTGATGACAAGCGCCGCCGGAATCAGAATGCCTTTGTTGAGGAATGACCCCTTGGCCACAGCCCACACGACCGGCAGCTCACGCTCGGCTCTTACCCCGGTCACCTGCTGGGCATTCAGCGCCAGATCATCACCGAGCACACCGGCGGTTTTCCTGGCGGCTACCTTGGTCATCATCGAGACGTCATCAAGCAACGTTGCGATGTCATCAATCAAAGTCAGCAGACTGGCACTGGCCACGGGAAGCTCCTTGGTTAGTCTGGTTGTCAGGGCCTAAATTCAAACAAGTAACAGATGCACAGGGCAATCGTCCTTATCGTATGAACTGACTCCTGCGTGTAACGCCGCAAAGATATGTCTTGGCTGGCCGCTACGACCCAACCGGCAGGCCTGCGGCACGCAGCCGTTCCTTGAGGTGCTCGTTATCCTCAAGCAGGTCGGCAACCAAAGCGGCGAGCTCCGGCTCAGCGTCGAAGATGCGCTCAAGCTGGCGCATGCGTCGTGCACGAGTCAGGTCGTAGCTGGTAAAGCGCCAGCTCGCCACATAGCGCGAGCCGTCGGCCAGCAAGCCACTTTCGACACGCTCCACCACCCACTGGCGCTCAACCGCGCAAGCCCGGGCCAGCTCATCAAGCGTCAGGGCGGTCTCGTCGATCAACACACCTCTGGCGGTATCAGACTCTTTCATTACGTAGCCTCCTTCCGCTGTCGCGGGTCGAACGCAAGTTCCCGCGCCATGGTCTCGTATAGCTCCCGTGCCTTATCGGTATCAGCCGCAGGCAATATCACCTCGAGGGCCACGTACAGATCGCCCGCCTCTGCTCCCGGAATACCACGCCCCTTCAGGCGCAAACGGCGGCCGGTCTGGGAGCCTTCCGGTACCTTGAGCTTCACTGAGCCAGACGGTGTCGGCACCTCGACCGTAGCGCCCAGTGCGGCTTCCCAGGGTGTCACCGGCAGACCCACATGAACGTCTCGCCCTTCGACCCGGTACAGCGCGTCGGTCGTGAAGTGCACTTCCAGGTAAAGATCACCCGGCGGGCCACCCCCTATGCCGGGGCTGCCCTGGCCGGTGAGGCGAATATGCTGACCCTCTCTCACGCCTTTGGGAATTTTCACGCTCAGGGTGTGCTCACGGGTCACTACACGCCCTTGGGCATCAACCTGAGGTACCTGCAGGGTGATGTTTCGCGTCGCACCCTGATAGGCGTCGGCCAGATCGATCGAGACCGTGGCATGGCGGTCCTCGCCGCGCATCTGGTAAGCGTGGGCACCCTGGCTGGCACGACCGCCGCGGCCTGCCTGCCCGAACAGGTTGGCGAAGAAGTCGCTGAACTGGTCGGCTTCGGCGCCGCTGAAGCCGTGCCCGCTGGACTGAAAGCCCGTATCCCAGCCCGGCGGCGGCTGAAAATCCTGTCCGTCACGATGCTGCTGGCCAAGTTGGTCATAGGCGGCCCGCTTCTCCGGGTCACCCAGCACCTCGTTAGCCTCGTTGACCTCGCGCATACGCTCCTGAGCATTGGGCTCCTTGCTGACATCCGGATGGTACTTGCGCGCCAACCGGCGGTAGGCCTTCTTGATATCGTCGGCCGTGGCCGTCTTGTCCACGCCAAGCGTCTGATAATAGTCCTTGAATTCCACGCAATAGGGCTCCACAAGAATGTATCGGATGGCTCTAGACTAGCATTCAAGCTAGCTGGAAAGGATACACACTGCCGATGGCCAGTATCCGGGTTAGTTCGTCCAGCGCAGTCAGGGCTTCCACGGCCAACTGCGGGTCGGCCAGATCCGCCGTGGCCAGGCGGTCGCGATAGTGGCGCCGAACCCACTGGCTGAGCTCGCCATACAGGCCATCATCGAGCAGCACCCTGCCGGATAGCGCGGCCTGTTCGGCGTCATTCATCACCACCCGCAACCGTAGGCAGGCCGGACCGCCGCCGTTGCGCATGCTTTGCTGGACGTCTTTGACCACCACCTCAGAGATCGGATTGTGCCCGGCCAACAGATGATCCTGAATGCAGCGCCATACCGCCTCGCGCTCCTGGCACTCGCCGGGCACCACCAGCGTCATGCTGCCATCAGCATTACTCAGCAACTGGGAGTTGAACAGATAGGACGCCACCGCGTCCTCCAAACCCACCGCCTCCAGCGGCACCCGTACCGGTATCAGCGGCGTACTCATCTTGCGTCGCAACGCATCAAGCGTGGCCTGCTCGTCACGAAAAGCCAGCTCGTGGTAGAGCAACACCGGGCCGTTGCCTACCGCGATCACGTCGTTGTGAAACACCCCGGCATCAATAGCCTCGGGGTGCTGTTGGGCAAACACTACCTGGGCCTCACCCAGGCCGTGCTGACGGGCGATGGCCTGGCTGGCTTCCAGAGTCTGGCGCGCCGGATAGCGGCTGGGTGCCACGCCGTCGCCGTCAAAGGCCTGGCGGCCATAAACAAACAGATGCACTCCGCTCTCGCCGTGGGAGGCGCCAAGCCGGGTATGGTTGGCCGCACCCTCATCGGAAAACGCCGGGGTGGCTGGCAACGTCGGGTGATGGGCGAAGTGCCCAGTATCGGCAAAGATCGCTGCCAGCACGCGCCCGGTGGTGGCCGGTTCCAGAAAGCGATGAAAGCTCGACTGCAAATTGGCCGGGGTAAAATGTACCCGGCCATCCGGCGTGTCGATGCTGGGCGTCACCGTCGCGGCGTTAGCCGTCCACATGCTGGACGCCGAGCACACCGCGCGTAGCAGCTGCGGTGCCTCATTGGCGGCCTGGTTGAGCAGCTCGGCGTCACTACCGCGAAAGCCCAGTGCCCGCAGCGCGCCAAGATCAGGCCGCTGCTGGGGCGGCAGCACACCCTGAGTGTAGCCAGCGTCCAGCAGCGACTTCATCTTGGCCAGGCCTTGCAGCGCTGCCTCGCGCGGATTGGCCACCAGCCCCTCGTGGGTCATCGAGGCCACATTGCCGTGAGCCAGTCCAGAATAGTTATGGGTGGGACCCACCAGGCCGTCGAAGTTGACCTCTCGTACGCTGGTAAACGACTGGTTCATAGACTCACCCCGGGCGGCAGCTGATCCGGCAGGTTGAGCGCCACGCTTTCCACCGAGGCCACCGGATAGGCGCAATAGTCCGCTGCATAGTAGGCGCTGGGCCGATGGTTGCCACTGTCGCCGACACCGCCGAAGGGCGCATCGCCTGAGGCGCCGGTGGTCTGGCGGTTCCAGTTGACGATACCGGCACGAATACGCAGCAGAAAGTCGTCCCAATCCTCTTGCTCCCCGCCGATCAGCCCCGCCGACAGCCCATAGCGAGTGTCGTTGGCCAGCGTAATGGCGTCGTCCCAATCGGTGTAACGATGCACTTTGAGCAGCGGACCAAAATGCTCCTCGTCGGGCACATCCAGCCCGGTCACATCGATCAGTGCCGGGCTGAGCAGGCTGGTATTGTCTTCCAGCCGACGCATGCGCGCCAGCACGCTGCCGCCCATGGCTTCGAGTTCATCTTGGGCCTTGAGCAGCCCATCGGCGGCGGCCACGCTGACCAGCCCGCCGTAGAAGGCTGGCTCTTCGCTAAACTGCCCCGCCACCCTTAGCCGCGAAATGGCATCCGCCAGCGCCGCCAGCAGCCGATCACCCACCGGCCCTTGGGGCACAATCAGACGCCGCGCACAGGTGCAGCGCTGCCCCCCCGACAGATACGCCGACTGCAGAATGGTCAGCACCGCAGCGTCCTGATCGGGCACATCCTTGACCACCAGTGGGTTATTGCCGCCCAGCTCCAGCGCCAGCACCTTGCCCAGCTGACCCGCAAACTGGCGATGCAGCAGGCCGCCCACCTTGGCGCTGCCGGTGAACAGCAGGCCGTCGATGCCGGAATGCGCCGACAGTGCCTGGCCCACCGGCGCGCCGCCCTGCACCAGATTGATCACGCCCTCAGGCAGCCCGGCCTCGACCCAGCACTGCAACACCAGATCAGCGGTCAGCGGCGTCTGCTCGCTGGGCTTGAACACGATAGTATTGCCGGCCAGCAGCGCCGGCACGATATGGCCATTGGGCAGGTGGCCAGGAAAGTTGTAGGGGCCGAACACCGCCAGCACCCCGTGGGGGCGATGGCGCAGCACCGCTCGGGCATCACCCAGATCGCGATCACGCTCGCCGGTGCGCTCCTGATAGGCGCGAATCGACAGCGCCACCTTGCCGATCATGGCGCCCACTTCAGTGCGCGCCTCCCACAGCGGCTTACCGGTCTCGCCGGCGATCGCCGTAGCCAGCTCTTCACGATGGCTCTCAAGCACACCGCGGAAGCGTTCAACCAGCGCCTGGCGCTCGGCAAAACTGCTGCGCGCCCAGTCACTGAAGGCACTGCGCGCGGCCTGTACTGCCGCAGCCACCTGCTGTTCGCTGGCGGCATCGCCCTGCCACAGGGTCGCGCCGGAGACCGGGTCGTGCTTAGTGAAGCTGTCAGCGTCGCCGTCATGCCAGTGACCGCCGATCAGCAGCTGTTGGGTCGCTTTCATCACGCTACCTCCAGAGTGTCCAGAATGCGCAGTGTCTCTCCTGAAGTGATGTCCAGGCGCCGGGCCTCGTCCTCACTCAGCAGCACGACACCTTCGTCGTCAGGGCCACGGCCTATCCAGGCGGCGCGGAAAGTGGCCAGCTCGGTGGTTGCCGCCAGCCAGCGCGGTGTTTCTTCGCTGGGTAACGGACCTGTCCTGACGTCAGCCCGATAACGGTGCGAATGACTTACCCCACGCACGTCGTCAATA
>NZ_JBQDJZ010000005.1:0-52014 GCF_052095765.1 Halomonas sp. | reverse complement strand
GAGCAGGTGCGCGACCTGTTCCGCAACTCGCGCACTATCGGGCGGCGTTTTCGCATCGTTCACGTACGCTTCGGCCGCGAGGTGATCGAGGTCACCACCTTCCGCGGCAAGCCAAACGATGACCATGCCAACCATATCGCCCAACAGGCCGATAACGGCATGCTGCTGCGCGATAACGTCTGGGGCAACATCGAGCAGGATGCCCTGCGCCGTGACTTCACCATCAATGCGCTGTACTACAACATTGCCGACTATTCGATTCACGACTTCGCCAATGGGGTCACCGATATCAATGAGCGCACCCTGCGCCTGATCGGCGACCCGGAAACACGCTATCGGGAAGACCCGGTTCGCATGCTGCGCGCCGTTCGCTTTGCTGCCAAGCTTGATTTCCAGCTGGCACCCGAAACCGAGGCACCGCTTCACGAACTGGCACCGCTTCTGCTGCAGATACCACCGGCGCGTCTGTTCGACGAATGCCTCAAGCTGTTCATGAGCGGCCACGGTCTGGCGACTTTCCGCCTGCTGCGCCACTATGGGCTCTTCGCCATGCTGTTTCCGGGGGCCGATGAAGCCATGGCAGAACTGCCATGGGCCGAAACAGTAATCGAAAAGGCGCTGGCTAGCACCGATCAGCGTATCCAACAGGAACGTCCGGTAACACCGGCCTTCCTGTTTGCAGCACTGCTCTGGGGCCCTGTCCATCTCCAGCGCCAACAGCAGGAGCAAGATGGTTTGCCGCCGATTCCGGCACAGCACGCCGCTGCCCAAGAAGTCATTCAGCGCCAGCTTGAACACGTCTCGATTCCCAAGCGTTTCAGCATGCCGATGCGTGATATCTGGGACCTGCAGCTGCGCCTGCCCCAGCGTCGCGGAAAACGCGTCATCCAGATCCGTGAGCACCCGCGCTTTCGTGCTGCCTACGATTTTCTACTGATCCGTGAAGCAGCCAATGAGCTCACACCGGGGCTTGGAGACTGGTGGACCGCCTTCCAGGAAGCTGATGAGCATGAGCAACAGCGCCTGATGGCCAAGGTGGACGCTGACCCGAACGCACCAGCCTCTCCGCGCAAACGTCGCCCACGCCGACGCAAGCCGCGACGCACCAGTCCGGAACAATGAAACTTTCCCTTGCCTGGGTCGGTCTGGGCAGCAATATTGACAGACCGCACGAACATATCGAGCGGGCTTTCCGAGAGCTTGACCGGTTGCCGCTGACCCACTGCCGACAGCAGTCATCGCGCTACCGGAGCCGCCCAGTAGGACCTGCTGATCAGCCCGACTTCGTCAACGCCGTAGCGCAACTTGAGACGCGACTCTCGCCACTGGCGCTACTTGATCAACTGCAAGCGCTGGAGCAGCAACACGGTAGGGTTCGCCAGCGTCACTGGGGGCCGCGCACCCTGGATCTGGACCTGCTGCTGTTTGATGACCTCAGCCTGTCAACCCACCGCCTGACTGTGCCACATACGCAGATGCATCAACGTGGTTTCGTACTGGTACCACTGACTGAGCTTGCCCCCGACTTGCGTCTACCGGACGGTCAGCGTATTGATGAGCTGCTGGCTATACTTGATACCAGTGACTTGCAAAGAATGTTACCAAAAGACACATAAGCCTCCAGTTGGTACCACCTATCGACACCACTGTGAACATCAGGTAACAATTGACCTACCCATCGAGGGCCAGCAACCCTCGGCGACCCGAACATACAATGAGAGACAATCATGAAAACCGTCACCCTGAGCACGCTGCAAGCCTACAAGCGCGCCGGTGAAACCTTCAGTTGCCTGACCGCCTACGACGCCAGCTTTGCCCACGCTGCCAGTGCGGCAGGCATAGAAGTACTGCTGGTTGGCGACTCACTCGGCATGGTGCTTCAAGGCCACTCCAGCACCCTACCGGTAACCCTGGAAGACGTTCGTTACCACACCCACTGCGTGGCCCGCGGCAACCAGCGCAGCCTGTTGATGGCTGATCTGCCCTTCATGAGCAACGCCACCACCGAGCACATGCTGAAAGACGCAGCCGTGCTGATGCGTGCCGGTGCGCACATGATCAAGGTAGAGGGTGAGGCTTGGATGGCCGACGGCATCCGTGAACTGACGCGGCGTGGCATCCCCGTCTGCGCACACCTTGGCCTGACACCCCAGACGGTCTATCAGTTGGGCGGCTATAAGGTGCAAGGACGTGGTACCGAGCAAGCCAGACAGATCCTTGAGGATGCCCACACGCTGGTTGACGCTGGCGCTTCGATCATTCTGCTGGAGTGCGTGCCCACCGAGCTTGGCCAGGCAGTGGCAGAAGCCCTTGATGTGCCGGTCATCGGCATTGGTGCAGGCCCAGGCACTGACGGCCAGATTCTGGTCATGCATGACATCCTTGGCGTTTCCAACGGAGTGAAGCCGCGCTTCGTCAAGAATTTCATGGCCGAGGCTGACGACATTCATGATGCCCTCCGCCGCTACCACACAGATGTCAAAGAGCGTCGCTTTCCCGCGCCCGAGCATGGCTTCTGATGCAAAGAGTTCAAGACATTACCGCGCTGCGGCAAGCTCTCGATGCTGTCCGCCAGCGCGGCCAGCGAATTGCTGTGGTGCCAACCATGGGCAACCTTCACGACGGTCATCTGTCGCTGGTCCATGAGGCTCGCCGGCGGGCAGATTTCGTTGTGGTAACGATCTTCGTCAACCCGATGCAATTTGGTCCCAACGAAGATCTGGATACCTACCCACGCACTCTGGCAGACGATCAGGCGCGCCTAGCCGAGGCAGACTGTGACCTGCTATTCACGCCAGATACCGCGGACATCTACCCGCGCGGCCTGAAAGCCCAAACCCGGATCACCGTGCCCGAGGTCAGCATAGGTCTCTGCGGTGGTTCACGTCCCGGCCATTTCGATGGCGTTGCTACCGTTGTCACCATGCTGTTTAACTTGGTGCAGCCCCAGCTAGCATGCTTTGGTGAAAAGGACTATCAACAGCTGGCCGTAATCCGTCGTCTGGTGGCTGACCTGCACCTGCCCGTTGAGATCATCGGCGTGCCCATTGCGCGCGCAGCAGACGGCCTGGCGCTATCATCTCGCAACAGCTATCTCAGCGAGGAAGAGCGCCAGCGTGCGCCCCGTCTGCAGGCCATCCTGAACGAACTGCGCAGCGCCCTGCTGGCCGGCCAGCCTCCGACAGAGGTGCTGGACAATGGTCTGAAGCAGCTTGTTGACAGCGGCTTTGTGCCTGACTATCTGGAGCTGCGAGCAGCCGACCTGACACCACTACGAGCCGAAAGCCGCGAGGCCGTGCTGTTGGTTGCAGCGCACCTCGGCAACACTCGCCTGATCGATAACCTTGTACTGACACTACCTTGCCAGAATAGTCACTGAGCAGACCTGGACATCACCACCACACGTCAACCGATACTGGAGAACTGCAGACCGTGCTGACCACCATGCTAAAAGCCAAGCTGCATATGGCCCGGGTTACCCATTCCGTACTCAACTACGAAGGCTCTTGCGCCATCGACGGAGAGCTGCTGGACATGGCCGGAATACGCGAAAACGAGCAGATACAGATCTACAACGTCGAAAATGGCCAGCGCTTCACCACCTACGCCATTCGCGGTGAGGAAGGCTCAAAAATCATTTCGGTCAACGGCGCTGCTGCCCATTTGGCCGAGGCAGGCCAGCGGGTAATCATCTGCAGCTATTGCCAGTACACCCTGGCAGAGCTTGAGTCCCACGCACCAGCGCTGGTCTATTTGCAGGAAGGCAACGTGGTCAGCCACACCAGCAATGCCATTCCGGTGCAGTTGGCCTAACGGATCGCCTGGTAGCCAGTCTGACACGTCCTGCGCAGAATGCTGATGCTAGTCGCTGACATAGCCCAAGGCGTAATACTCATGTGTGCAGACTGACCTATACTTGATTACCCGTTGGGGATTGCCGCAGCATACAGCCCTCCCCTATGCTGGACAGAGCGAAAGGCCGTAAATCTCAGTTTGTGAAATTCAGTCCGTGAACCTCAGGAGTATTTCTTATGCGAGATGTGGTGATTGTTGCTGCTCGTCGGACCGCCGTAGGCGCCTTTGGCGGCTCACTGGCTAGTGTTCCTGCCAGCGATCTGGGCGCCAGTGTGATCAAGGACATTCTTTCAACCACCGGCGTTGCCGGCGATCAGATTGACGAAGTATTACTCGGCCAGGTACTGACAGCGGGTGTCGGACAGAACCCTGCCCGTCAGGCCGTTATCAAGGCTGGCCTGCCGGACGGCGTGCCAGCCATGACCATCAACAAGGTCTGCGGCTCGGGGCTAAAAGCGCTACATCTGGCCACCCAGGCGATTCGCTGTGGCGATGCCGAGATCATTCTGGCCGGTGGCCAGGAAAACATGTCGATGTCACCGCACGTGCTGCCTAACTCGCGCACCGGACAACGCATGGGCGACTGGAAGGCTGTCGACTCCATGGTGCATGACGGTCTGTGGGATGCGTTCAATAACTATCACATGGGTATCACTGCCGAGAACCTGGCAGAGAAATACAGCATCACCCGTGAAGAGATGGACGAGTTTGCCGCTGCCTCGCAGCAAAAAGCCTCTGCTGCCATCAAGGAAGGCAAGTTCAAGGGCCAGATCGTTCCCATCGAGATTCCCCAGCGTAAAGGCGATCCGGTGGTCTTCGACACCGACGAAGGTCCGCGTGACGTAACCGCCGAGAAGCTGGCTGGCATGCGTCCAGCATTCAAAAAAGACGGTACTGTTACTGCCGGCAACGCGTCATCCATCAATGATGGTGCAGCCATCGTCATGCTGTGCTCTGCCGAGAAGGCTAAGGAGCTGGGGCTTGAGCCGCTGGCTCGTATCAAGGCCTACTCCAACGCTGGCGTTGACCCTGCCATCATGGGTATCGGCCCGGCACCGGCGACTCGTCTGTGCCTGGAGAAAGCCGGTTGGAGCATCGACGACCTGGATCTGATCGAGGCCAATGAGGCGTTTGCTGCCCAGGCATTGTCAGTCAACAAGGAGCTTGGTTGGGACGCGTCGAAAATCAACGTCAACGGCGGTGCCATTGCTATCGGACACCCCATCGGTGCCTCCGGCTGTCGTATCCTTGTCACCCTAGTGCACGAGATGATTGCCCGTGATGCCAAGAAAGGCCTCGCAACGCTGTGTATCGGTGGCGGGCAGGGCGTGGCGCTGGCCATCGAGCGCTAAGCCTCTATAAGCCGCGCTACGGCACCAGTGGGAAGCGCCTGAAGCAGGAAGTAACTGAAATAATAGCCCCCGCAGTCTCTGACTGCGGGGGCTATTCCTGTTACGGCTTGTCGCTTGCGACTTACTGCTCCGTAGCGGCCTCTTCAGCTTCGAAGGCAGCCTTCTCTTCTTCGGTCATTTCCTTGATGGTGAGCTTGACCCGATTGCGGTTGTCGATGTCGAGTACCTTGACGACCGGCTCATCACCCTCATTGAGGAAGTCGCGCACATCGTTGACCCGCTCCGGCACAATCTGGGAAATGTGTACCAGACCATCGGTGCCAGGCATGATGTTAATGAAAGCACCGAAGTCGGCGATACGCACCACCTTGCCGCGATACAGCTTGCCAATTTCCGCCTCGGCAGTGATCTCAAGAACGGTATCGATGGCTTTTTTCGCTGCCGCCTTGTCTTCGGCATAGATGCGCACGGTGCCGTCGTCGTCCAGATCAATGGATGCGCCGGTGTCTTCACAGATCTTGCGAATGGTGGCGCCACCCTTGCCGATGACATCGCGGATCTTGTCGGGATCAATCTTGATGGTGGCCATGGAGGGCGCGTTATCAGACACCTCCTCACGACTCTGGCTGATCACCGTATTCATCTTCTCAAGAATATGCAGACGTGCTGCATGCGCTTGCTGCAAGGCCTGCTCCATGATCGGCTCGTCGATGCCTTCGATCTTGATGTCCATCTGCAGCGCGGTCACACCTTCAGCAGAACCCGCAACCTTGAAGTCCATGTCGCCCAGATGGTCTTCGTCACCCAGGATATCGGTCAGTACGGCAAAGCCGTCGTCGTCTTTGACCAGCCCCATGGCGATACCGGCTACCGGTGCCTTCAGCGGCACACCGGCGTCCATCAGTGCCAGCGACGCACCACACACCGAGGCCATCGAGCTAGAGCCATTGGACTCGGTGATCTCGGATACCACACGGATGGTGTAGGGGAAGTCTTCGTCGTTGGGCAGCATGGCCTGGATGCCACGACGCGCCAGGCGACCATGACCGATCTCACGACGCTTGGGACCACCCATGAAACCTGCTTCGCCCACGCTGTAAGGGGGGAAGTTGTAGTGCAACATGAAACGGTCCTTGCGCTCACCTTCCAACGATTCGATCAGCTGGGAGTCGCGCAGGGTGCCTAGCGTTGCCACCACGATGGCCTGTGTTTCGCCACGGGTGAAGATCGCTGAGCCGTGGGTCTTTGGCAGGCTACCGATCTCGATATCCAGAGGACGCACGGTCTTATGGTCGCGGCCGTCAATACGCGGCTCTCCCTTGACCACACGCGAGCGCACCACGCGCTTCTCAAGGCCAGCGAAGGCGCTCTTTACCTCATCGGCAGCAAACTGGCCCTCAGCGTCACCGGCCAACTGGGCGACGGCGGCATCCTTGAGCGCGGACAGCGCGTCCTGGCGCGCCATCTTGTCGGTTACCCGATAGGCGTCGCCAACCTTGGCTTCAAAGGCCTCGGCCACCGCCTGTTTGAGTGCGGCGTTCTCTGCTGGAGCCTGCCACTCCCAGCGCGGCTTGCCCGCCTCGGCGACCAACTCATTGATGGCTGTAATGGCCGTTTGCATTTCCTGGTGACCATACAGCACAGCGCCCAGCATTTCGTCTTCAAGCAGCTCCTGGGCTTCAGACTCAACCATCAACACGGCTTTTTCGGTGCCTGCCACCACCATGTTCAGCTCTGAGGTCGCTAGGTCCTCAACACTGGGGTTGAGGTAATAACCGCGATCTTCGTCGAAACCGACCCGCGCTGCACCAATAGGACCGTTAAACGGCACGCCGGAAATGGCCAGGGCAGCGGAGGTACCAAGCAAGGCTGCGATGTCCGGATCCTGGTCGCGATCAGCTGACAGAACGGTGCACACCACCTGCACTTCGTTCATGAAGCCGTTGGGAAACAACGGGCGGATCGGGCGGTCGATCAGCCTTGACGTCAGGGTTTCCTTTTCGGTGGGCCGCCCTTCGCGCTTGAAGAAACCGCCAGGAATCTTGCCGACCGCGTAGGTCTTTTCCTGGTAGTGGACAGAGAGAGGGAAGAAAGGCTGCGACGGGTTGGCTTCCTTTCTTGCTACCACGGTGCACAGCACCACGGTATCGTCCATGGTGACCATCACTGCACCAGAGGCCTGGCGGGCAATACGCCCAGTTTCCAGGGTGACGGTGCTGCGACCATACTGGAATGATTTCTTGACCGGATTCACGGCAACTTCCTTCGACGTTTGCGATTCATTTGGGATCATTTTGACTCGGCGACCATTTTAGTGCTTGACGCGCCCGGCGGCCACCATTAGCGGTTTTTCAATACATGCAACGCAAAACGGGCAGCCCCAAAGGGCCACCCGTTTTTGCATCCTGCGGTATGCACGGCGATGCCGCCGCCTCTACTACCGTTTACAGCCTACCTTAGCGACGCAGACCCAGGCGCTGGATCAGCGACTGATAGCGTTCGAAGTCTTTACGGTGCAGATAATCAAGCAGCTTGCGACGCTGGTTGACCATGCGGATCAGGCCACGACGCGAGTGGTGGTCATGCTTGTTGGTCTTGAAATGGCTCTGCAGGCCGTCGATGTTGGCGCTCAGCAGGGCCACCTGGACTTCGGGTGATCCGGTGTCGTTATCGCCACGACCAAACTCGTTGACGATTTCTGACTTCTGTTCGGCAGTAAGTGCCATCTGTCTCTCCAATAGCAATATGCTAGATAGTGAATGTAGAAGACCACGCATATTTGCAGTCTTCATGCCCGTTCAGAGAACGGTTACGTCAAGCTTGCCTCATCGGCAGTACTCAACAGGCGGCGCGGGGCGATCTCCCCGACCGCTGACACCACGCCAAGGCCCATGAAGGCCTCGTCGCAATACAACCTTGCCACCTCATCGGGCACCAGGTTGTCCGTATCAACATTCGCGCTCTGACCATAGCGCAGGCTGCGTGCTGCCCGTGTATCCACATTCAGTCGCGGCACATCGGCAACCAGTATGTCTACTGGCAGCAGAACGTTTTCGCGAGCCTGCTGGTCCGGCAAGGCCTCCAGCGCCTCAGGCGTCAACATGCCGTGTGCCGAAAAAGGCCCGACCTGTAACCGGCGCAGCTGGCTGATATGCGCACCACAGCCGATGGCTTTACCGATATCTTCGGCCAAGGTACGAATATAGGTGCCTTTGCTGACCCGCACTTCAAGTTCAAAGGCCGTGCCGTCAAACCCAAGCAGGCGGGCATCATACACCGTCACTCGCCGGGCTGCACGTGCTACTGTCTTGCCTTCACGCGCCAGCTCGTAGAGCTTGCGTCCCTGATGCTTGAGCGCTGAATACATCGGCGGAACCTGTTCGATCTCACCGATGAAACATTCAAGCACCTGCTCAAGCGCCACAGTACTGAGCTCAGGCACCGCACAGCGTACGGTCACCTCGCCCTCGGCATCACCGCTATCGGTGGCCACACCCAACTCAACCCGGGCGCGATACACCTTGTCAGCATCAAGCAACCAGCTTGAAAACTTAGTGGCTTCACCGAAACACACCGGCAGCAAGCCTGTCGCCATAGGGTCCAGAGTGCCGGTATGACCGGCTTTCTGAGCCTGAAACAGGCGACGAGCCCGCTGCAAGGCATGATTGCTTGAGGCGCCCTGTGGCTTGTCAAGCAACAACACGCCGTTGACCGGCAAACCGCGACGCCGACGTGCCACTAGCTGTTCTCGCTATCCGTATCCGAGCCGTCTGCGCTTGTGTCATCGCTGACATGGCGCGTGCGATCTTCGGCCACAGCCTCATCAATCAATGACGACAAACGCTGGCCCCGCACGACGCTCTCATCAAAATGAAAACGCAGCTCCGGCACATGACGCAGCTTAACTCGTTGAGCCACCTTGCTACGCAGGAAACCGGCAGCGCGCTTGAGCACACCCAGGTTTTCCTTGACGCGCTCCGCATCAGTATCACCAAGCAGAGTCACATGCACATCGGCATAGCCGAGATCACGACTGACCTCAACACCACTGACGGTCACCATGCCCAGACGCGGATCCTTGATCTCACGCTGAATGAGTACCGCCAGCTCCTTCTGGAGCTGGTCGGCTACCCGGTCGGTACGCTTGAACTCGCGCATTACACTGGCCTCGCGACTAGAGCGTCCGTTCGACTTTGATCTGATCGAAGACTTCGATCTTGTCGCCAACCTGGACGTCGTTGTAATTCTTCACGCCGATGCCGCACTCCATGCCGTTACGCACTTCGTTGACATCGTCCTTGAAGCGCCGCAGCGACTCCAGCTCACCTTCATAGATCACCACGTTGTCGCGCAATACGCGGATCTTCTTGTGACGATAAACAGTGCCTTCGACCACCATACAGCCAGCCACTGCACCAATTTTTGGCGCACGGAAGACATCACGAACCTCAGCTATGCCGACGATCTCCTCCTTCCACTCTGGCTCGAGCATGCCGCTCATGGCCTGCTTGACCTCATCGACCATGTGATAGATGACGCTGTAGTAGCGCAAATCCAAGCCTTCACGTTCAATGATCTCGCGGGCAGAGGCATCAGCACGCACGTTGAAACCAACAACGATAGCCTCAGAGGCCAGCGCCAAGTTGGCGTCGGTGCCAGTGATACCGCCCACGCCCGAAGACACTACCGCGACCTCGACTTCGTCGGTGGACATCTCTTCCAGCGCGCCCTTGATCGCTTCCAGCGAGCCCTGCACATCGGCCTTAAGCACGATGTTGAGCTTGGCGGCAACGTCCTGGCCCATCTGGCTGAACATGTTCTCCAGCTTGGCCTTCTGCTGACGCGCCAGGCGTACTTCGCGGTACTTACCTTGACGGAAGTTAGCTACCTCGCGGGCTTTCTTGTCATCGGCGACGACCATGAAGTCATCACCTGCCTCAGGCGTTCCGCCCAGACCCTGGATTTCCACTGGCATTGCGGGGCCAACTTCATCAACCTGCTGGCCGAGCTCATTGGTCAGTGCGCGCACGCGGCCATAGTGCAAACCCGCAAGCACGATATCGCCTTTCCTGAGCGTACCGTTCTGCACCAGCACCGTAGCTACCGGTCCGCGCCCTCTGTCCAGACGCGACTCGATCACCACGCCCTTGCCGGGCGCCGATGGCACCGCGGTCAGCTCAAGCACTTCTGACACCAGCTGGATCGCCTCGATCAAATCATCGATGCCTTCACCGGTCTTGGCTGATACGTGTACGAACTGGGTATCGCCACCCCACTCTTCCGAGATGACACCGTGCTGGGAGAGCTCGTTCTTGACGCGGTCGGGGTCCGCCGTTGGCTTGTCAATCTTGTTGACCGCCACGACCAACGGAACGCCGGCAGCACGCGAATGCTCGATACCCTCAATGGTCTGGGGCATGACGCCATCATCAGCAGCAACGACCAGCACCACCACGTCGGTGGCCTTGGCACCGCGTGCACGCATCGCGGTAAAGGCCGCGTGACCGGGGGTGTCAAGGAATGTTGCGCCGCCCTTGCCATCTTCAACATGGTAGGCACCGATGTGCTGGGTAATGCCACCGGCTTCACCAGTAGCGACCTTTGCGCGACGGATATAGTCGAGCAGCGAGGTCTTACCGTGGTCAACGTGGCCCATCACCGTGACAACCGGCGAGCGGGAAATCAGCTCGCCCTCATAGGAGATGTCCAGCACTTCGGTTTCCAGTGCGTCGTCCTTGACCAGCTTCGGTGTATGACCCATCTCCTCGACTACAATGGCCGCAGTTTCCTGGTCAATAGTCTGGTTGATGGTCACCGCAGCACCCATGGTGAACATCGCCTTGATGACCTCATTGGCCTTGATCGACATCTTGTCGGCAAGATCGGCCACGCTGATCGATTCAGGGATAGACACCTCACGCACGATCGGCTGGGTCGGCTTCTGAAAGCCGTGCTTGCCGCCGCTGGCCTGGGTGCCACCACGACGGCTGCCACGCCGTTCGCTACGCTTGGCCTTGCGACCGCCACGACGCCGCTCTTCGCGATCGCCGCGATCATCCTCGCGCTCCCTTCTAGTGTTCTTGCCAGTTGCCTTTTTAGCTGGCGCACGACGCGCTTCACCACGACCCTCCTTGGGCGGTGCCGGAGCATCATCCGGAGAAGGCGTCAGGTCAACAGGCAGCGGCACGTCCGGCACTATCGTGTCAGCACTCGCCGTCTTGGCAGGTGCTTTCTGCTCGGCGGCTTTCGCGGCTTTCGCGGCCTGCTCTTCAGCACGCTGCTTTGCTTCTTCAGCGGCCCGAGCCTGCTCGGCCTTACGCTGCTTTTCCTCTGCCTGCTGCGTATCAGCCATGTCGCCAACCAGCTGACGCGGCCCGCTTTCTTCAGGCGCGGCTTCCTGGGCCGGGGTTTCTTCACGCTTCACGTAAGTGCGTTTTTTGCGCACCTGCACTTCAATGCTTTTGCCACGCTCGCCGGTCTTGATCCGGCTGCGCGTATTGCGCGTCAGGGTGATACGATTACGCCCTGCGCCTGCGCCACCACCGTGACTTTTGGTCAAGTGCTCAAGCAACGTGCGCTTGTCTTCTTCAGACACCACATCGCTTTCGTCTTTGTGCTCAAGCCCTGCATCTTTCATCTGTTCAAGCAGGCGGGGCACTTCACGGCGCACCTTCTCTGCTAAATCCTTAACGGTCATTTCTGACATTACGACCCTCCTCAGCCCGTGACCCGTTTCATTGTTCGCTTTCGAACCATGGTGCACGGGCAGTCATGATCAATGCTGCTGCGCGCTCTTCATCAAGCTCTTCGATATCTATCAGATCATCGACGGACTGCTCGGCAAGGTGTTCCATGGTAACGATGCCTCGACTGGCCAGCAGGTAGGCCAGTTCGCGCTCCATGCCGTCCATGTTCAGCAGGTCGTCTGCCGGCTGGGCACCATCGATTGCTTCCTCGGAAGCAATCGCCAGATTGAGCAGCTCGTCTTTTGCACGAGCACGCAGCGCTTCGATGAGCTCTTCGTCGAGCTCTTCGATTTCCAACATCTCTTCAACCGGCACGTAGGCAATCTCCTCTAGTGAGGTAAAGCCCTCCTCAACCAACAGGCGGGCCAGATCATCTTCGATATCAAGATGCTGGATAAAATGTTCGACCAGCGTATCTTCTTCCTCGTCACGCTTGGCCTCTGCTTCGGTCTCGCTCATCACGTTCAAGCGCCAACCGGTGAGTTCAGAAGCCAGACGTACGTTCTGACCGCTGCGACCAATCGCCTGGGCCAGATTATCCTCAGCTACAGCAACATCCATGGCATGGGCGTCTTCATCGACAAGAATCGATCCGACGTCTGCGGGTGCCATGGCGTTAATTACCAACTGGGCCGGGTTGTCATCCCACAGCACAATATCCACGCGTTCATTCTGCAGCTCGTTGGATACCGCCTGAACACGCGACCCGCGCATGCCGACACAGGCACCCACCGGGTCAATGCGGCGATCATTGGTCTTGACCGCGATCTTGGCACGCGAGCCCGGATCCCGCGCCGCGCCCTTGATCTCAATCAGCTGCTCGGCAATTTCCGGCACTTCAAGCTTGAACAGCTCGACAATCAGTTCCGGACAAGTGCGCGACAGCAGCAGCTGGGCGCCACGCGACTCAGGATCCACCTGGGTCAGCAGGGCACGCACCCGCTCGTTCATGCGATAACGCTCGCCGGGAATCATCTCGCTGCGCGGCAAAAAAGCTTCAGCATTATCGCCAAGGTCGATGATCAGGCCGTCACGCGTGGTCTTCTTGACAATACCCGCCACCAGCTCGCCTTCACGATCGGTATACAGACGTACCACTTCAGCCCGCTCAGCTTCACGCACTTTCTGCACGATGACCTGCTTGGCCGTTTGCGCAGCAATGCGGCCGAAGGCCTCGTTCTCGATCTGCTCTTCGACCACGTCGCCAAGACCCAACGGCGGATCACGGCGCTCGGCAAAACTCAGCTTAATCTGGGCATCGGGGCCGTCAAAGTCATCATCTTCCACCACCTCCCAGCGGCGAAAGGTTTCGTACTCGCCACTGCGGCGGTCAATGTGTACGCGCACGCTCGCTTCTTCACCCTCGAAACGCTTACGTGACGCACTGGCCAGCGCCGCTTCGACGGCCTCGAAAATCACCTCGCGAGAAACCCCTCGCTCATTGGAGATCACTTCGACGACCGCTAGAATTTCTTTACTCATGCTTTAGCCTCGCCAGTAAACCAACCCGTGCATGAACTCAACTGTCGAATTGCGGGACGACCCGCGCCTGTTCAATGATTTCAACAGGGAAACAGTACTCTTCGCCGTCAACTTGCAGCAGCACTTCATCTGCTTCAACACCGGCCAACAGCCCCTGAAACTTGCGCCTGCCATCAAAGGCCACCCGCAGCTTTACCGACACCACATGCCCGGCATAACGCTCGAACTGGTCAAGGGTAAACAGGGGGCGATCCATACCAGGCGATGAAACTTCGAGCCGATATTCCCCAGCAATCGGGTCTTCGACATCAAGCACCGCACTGACCTGACGGCTGACATCGGCGCAGTCGTCCACACTCACTCCGCTCTCCTGATCGATATAGATCAACAGGCGCGAGTGTTTACCCTGAGAGATATAATCAACACCCCACAGCTCGAATCCCATGGCATCAACCACCGGTTCGACCAGCGCGTGCAGTGCTGCATCCTTGATTGTCACGAAGAGAGCTCCTACAGCCGTTGCATCAGGCACCTGGCCGGGAGTAAACAGGAAAGTCAGGTGGCTGAGGGTATTGCCGATACAGTATCGCCAATCTCACTGCCTGGCGTGCTGCCTGCTAACAAAAAGCCCCTTCACAGGAAGGGGCTTTTACAAGAAACCTGTATACCACTTCGGCAACTGACATGCTTGAATATACATGCCGCCTGGAAGATGGTAGCGGGGACCGGATTTGAACCGATGACCTTCGGGTTATGAGCCCGACGAGCTACCAGACTGCTCCACCCCGCATCAATCTAGGTCGGTTATGTTACGCCTGACCACTATAAACGTCAAGACTTATTCACCGCCGTATAACTTTTCTTTTTTACCCCAGCGAACGCTTTACGCTAGCAATAAAATGGTGCCGAAGGCGGGACTTGAACCCGCACGACCTTACGGTCACTACCCCCTCAAGATAGCGTGTCTACCAATTCCACCACTTCGGCATCGGGGTCGCTGAATCCTGCGTTTTAATTACCGCTTTCCTCCAGCTCTGGCGCTGCATTATCCACACTGGATGACCGATCGTCAAGCGTTGGCAGCTGATTCTGCTGCTCGATCAGCTCTGCCGCGGGAATACCTAACTCTGGCTGCTCGTTGGCCTGGGAAGCCAGATAGGCCAGGCCCAGCGAGGTGACAAAAAAGAGTACGGTCAACATCCCGGTCAGCTTGGCCAGGAAGCTGCCGCTGCCGCGCGAGCCGAACACTGTCTGGGAGGCACCGCCACCAAAGGATGCGCCTGCATCGGCGCCTTTGCCCTGCTGTACCAAGATCAAAGCAACCAGAGCGATGGCAATCGCCACATGGATCATGAGAATAACAGCTTGCATGAATTAACCTGCTGACTGACAAATGGCTAAAAAATCGTCAACCTGGAGAGAAGCTCCTCCCACCAGGCCACCGTCGATATCCGGCTGAGCCAACAGATCAGCGGCATTTGCCGCCTTCATGCTGCCGCCGTATAGAATCTGCGTATTTTCGCCCAAGGCACTGCTATAGCCCACCAGCCGCTGGCGAATAGCCGAATGAACGGCCTGTGCTTGCTCCGGCGTTGCTGTTCGCCCCGTGCCAATGGCCCACACCGGCTCATAGGCAACCACCAGCCGAGTACGCTCATCCACATCAAGCGCATCAAAAACCGCTTCAAGCTGGCCCAGAACAACGGCCTCGGTACGATCATCATCGCGCTGCTCCAGGGTTTCACCCAGGCACAGTATCGGCGTCAGGCCGACTGCAAGCGCTGCACGAATCCGACCCAGCACAGCCTGGTCATCTTCATGGAACAGACTGCGGCGCTCAGAATGGCCGACCAGCACCATACGCGCACCCAACTCACGCAACATGTCACCGCTGACTTCGCCGGTCAGTGCGCCAGACGGCTGATCGCTGAGGGTCTGGGCACCAACACACACTCCGACAGAAGCAAGCTTCTGTGCAGCCTGAGCCAGATAAGGAAAAGGCACTATCAGCGCCACCTCAACCTCTGCAGGTAACTCAACCGTGGCGAAAGCGCGACCGAATTCCTCGATCAGCGCCAGGGAGCCATGCATCTTCCAGTTACCCGCAATCAGTGGCTTGGCCATCAGACCTCCTCCAGAGTGGTGCGAAATGGTATAGGAGCTGCTTCCTCAAGACAACCAGCTGACTCACGCAAGCAGTGTCTCTACCTTGCTGGCCAGACGATGCGCCAGGCCCTCCACGTCAAGGTGCGAGCGCCCTTCCACCATGACCCGGATCAACGGCTCGGTACCCGAAGCACGCAGCAGTACCCGCCCTTCATTGCCGAGCTCTTCTTCAAGCTCGGTAACTGCCCGGCTAATTTCTGGTGAGGCGACGAGCTCCTTCGCACTGGTACCTGGCGTCAAACGCACATTGACTAAGGTCTGCGGTGCCTTTTCGAGATCACCCAGCAGATCAGCCAGCGAGCGCTCTTCGCGAACCATGATAGCCAGCACCTGGAGCGCCGAGACAATACCATCACCGGTAGTCTGGATGTGTCCACAGACGATATGACCCGACGATTCTCCACCCAGCTGCCAACCGTTAGCCACCAAACGCTCTATGACATGACGATCGCCAACCTTGGCCCGCTCGAAGGGGATGCCAAGCTTCTCAAGCGCAACCGCCAACCCGAAGTTACTCATCACCGTACCTACGACACCACCACCCAGCTCGCCCCGGGTATGGCGGTCGCGGGCAATCAGGTAAAGCATGTCGTCACCGTCGATCAAGCGACCTCCGGCATCGACCATCAGCACGCGGTCGCCGTCGCCATCGAAAGCGATACCCAGGTCGGCGCTCTGCTCAAGCACCGCCTCACGCAGCGCTTCAGGATGCGTCGAGCCCACTTTATCGTTGATGTTCAGTCCGTTGGGCGAGGCACCAATCACGCTGACCTCGGCGCCTAGTTCCTGCAGCACGCTGGGTGCAATGTGGTAGGTGGCACCGTGGGCACAGTCAATCACCATGCGCAGCCCATGCAGACTGACTCGGTCAGGAATGGTGGACTTGCAGTACTCAATGTATCGGCCATCGGCATCGTCAATGCGGCGGGCTTTACCCAGCGCCGAGGGCACAACAGTGGTCAGCGGCTCGTCGATCATCGCTTCGATGCGTGCTTCCACATCATCGGCCAGCTTGGCGCCCTTGGCTGAAAAGAACTTGATGCCGTTATCTTCAAACGGGTTATGCGACGCTGATATGACAATGCCGGCATCGGCACGGAACGTGCGCGTCAGGTACGCAATGCCCGGCGTGGGCATCGGGCCAAGCAGGATGACATCAACGCCAGCAGCAGACAGCCCTGCCTCCAGCGCGGATTCGAACATATAACCGGAAATGCGCGTATCTTTTCCGATCAGCACCCGTGTCCGACCTTCTTTCCTCGCCAACACCCGGCCAGTGGCCCAGCCCAGCTTGAGCATGAAGTCGACAGTAATAGGGCTTTCCCCTACAGTGCCGCGAATGCCATCCGTTCCGAAATAGCGTCTTGTCATTTCCGTGACCCTTCTTCCAGCACGGCCCATGCCATGCCGACTGCATCTACATGAGCTTGCACGTCGTGCACCCTGACCAGCCTGGCGCCGCGCTCCACTGCCATCACGGCCAGCGCCAGGCCGCCAGGCAGACGCTCTTCCACCGACCGCCCCAAGGTCTTACCTATCATGCTCTTGCGCGACATCCCCACCAGCAGCGGACGCCCAAGGCGCTCAATATCTGCCAGCCGATCAAGCAGCCGCAGGTTGTGCTCCACGGTCTTGGCAAAACCGAACCCGGGGTCGAGAATCACCCGGTCACGGCCTAGTCCGGCTGCTTCGCATTCGGCCATGCGGCGCTCGAGAAAAGCAGCAACTTGCTCTTCCACGGCCCCGTCATAATGCGGCGCATCCTGCATGTCACCGGGCTCGCCCAGCATGTGCATCAGACACACCGGCACCTTTGCCGCAATGGCGGCCTGAAGCGCGCCCTCACGGCGCAACCCACGCA
Source organism: Halomonas sp. (assembly GCF_052095765.1). Classification (GTDB taxonomy): domain Bacteria; phylum Pseudomonadota; class Gammaproteobacteria; order Pseudomonadales; family Halomonadaceae; genus Halomonas. The sequence continues at coordinate 34,552 of NZ_JBQDJZ010000005.1, read as the reverse complement.
CGTCGTTGATCATGCCCGCACCTGCGCAGGCAGCTTCCTGCATCACCTCAGGGGTGCTGGTATCCACCGAGACTAGCGCATCGAGCTCTTGTATCAGCCGCTCAATCACGGGTATGACGCGGTCCAATTCCTGCTGGACAGAGACCGGCTCGGCACCCGGTCGCGTGGACTCACCGCCCACGTCGATGACCGCCGCACCCTGAGTCAACATTTGCTCGGCATGACGCACGGCTTCACCGATATCCAGGTGGTAACCGCCATCAGAAAAAGAATCTGGCGTCACATTGAGTATTCCCATGACTCGCGGAAAGCTGAGATCAAGGCGGCGGCTGCCGCATTCCAGGAGGGTCGTTGTTTGCATCACCTATCCGAGCGCCCGGTTGACGTGGCGAAGAACCTGATTCTCATCACGGCAAGAGCGCCCACAAGGGGCGCCCGCGTATCTTTCTCTGTGGTCAGCTGCCTGCCGGCCCACCCAGAGGGTCTGATGGTCGCCGCGACGGACGGTCATCTTCCTCACCTGGCTCGCCGTCATCGCTTGTATCCGGCGCAGCACCTTCACTTTTGCTGGTGTCTTCATCCGTGACGGGCGTACCACCACCGGCACCGGGCTTGCCATCCTCCCAGTCCTTGGGCGGACGTGGCGTGCGGCCTTCCATGATGTCCTTCAGCTGATCTGCATCGATGGTTTCATACAGCATCAGTGCTTCAGCCATGGCATCCAGTTTGTCACGGTTTTCCTCGAGGATTTTCTCGGCCTGAGCATAGCACTCGTCGATAATCTTGCGGACTTCTTTATCAATCCGCGACGTTGTCTCACCGGAGTTCATCTTGCCGCCCTGGCCAGGGCCGCCGAGGAACTGATGCGACTCGTCCTCGTCGTACATGATCGGGCCCATGGCCTCGGACAAACCCCACTTGGCCACCATATTGTGGGCAAGCTCGGTGGCGCGCTTGATGTCGTTGGATGCACCAGTGGTAACACCGTTGGGCCCCAGCGTCATCTCTTCGGCAATGCGGCCGCCGAACAGCGAACAGATCTGGCTGAGAATCTGCTGGCGCGACAGACTGTAGCGATCCTCTTCCGGCAGGAACATAGTGACGCCCAGCGCCCGCCCGCGCGGAATGATGCTGACTTTATACACCGGGTCATGCTCCGGCATCACTAGACCAATGATGGCGTGCCCGGACTCGTGATAGGCAGTATTCAGCTTGTCTTTGTCGGTCATGACCATGGACTTGCGCTCTGCGCCCATCATGATCTTGTCCTTGGCTAGCTCCAGCTCTTCCATGCCGACCAGACGCTTGTTGCCACGTGCGGCAAACAGCGCAGCTTCATTGACCAGGTTGGCCAGGTCGGCACCGGAGAAGCCTGGAGTACCGCGAGCGATCAACGCCGGCTTGACGTCGTCGGCTAACGGCACCTTGCGCAGGTGTACATTAAGGATGTGTTCACGGCCACGGATATCCGGCAGACCCACAACGACCTGGCGATCAAAGCGCCCCGGGCGCAGCAGTGCTGGGTCCAGTACGTCGGGACGGTTGGTGGCAGCGATCACGATAACGCCTTCGTTGGCCTCAAAACCGTCCATCTCCACCAGCAGCTGGTTCAGGGTTTGCTCACGCTCGTCGTTGCCGCCGCCCATGCCGGTACCGCGCGAGCGGCCCACTGCATCAATCTCATCAATGAAAATGATACAAGGCGCCTGCTTCTTGGCCTGCTCGAACATGTCACGCACTCGAGAAGCACCGACACCGACGAACATCTCGACGAAATCGGAACCGGAAATCGAGAAGAACGGCACCTTAGCTTCGCCGGCAATCGACTTGGCCAGCAATGTTTTACCGGTACCCGGAGGACCGACCATCAATACGCCACGCGGAATCGTTCCACCCAAGCGCTGGAACTTGCTGGGGTCGCGCAGGAAGTCGACCAGCTCCTCAACTTCTTCCTTGGCCTCATCACAGCCGGCCACGTCGGCGAACGTCGTTTTGATCTGATCCTGGGACAGCAGCTTGGCCTTGGACTTGCCGAAGCTCATCGGCCCGCCCTTGCCACCGCCGCCGCCCTGCATCTGACGCATGAAAAACATGAAGATGCCGAGAATCAGCAGAATCGGGAAGCTAGCAATCAGCAGCCGCGTCCACAGGCTCTGCTGCTCGGGCTTCTTGCCGATGACCGTGACATCGTTAGCCAGCAGGTCATCCATTAGCTTGGGATCCTGGGCCGCCGGGCGGATGGTCTGGAAGCTTGTCCCGTCATTGCGCTCGCCGCTGATGGTATAGCCATCAATGGTGACGCTCTTGACCCTGTCGCTCTGCACCTGCTGGACGAACTGGGAATAGTTCATCGACTGAGGCGTGCTTTCAACATTGAAGTTGTTGAACACCGTCAGCAGCACTGCCGCGATGACCAACCACAGAATCAGGTTCTTCGCCATGTCGTTCAAAGAACTACCCTCATTGCATGAATCGCATAAATCTGTTGGCTAAACGCTTGTGAACGTTTGACACTACATCAGCTGTGAGCGTTCAACCAACCTGTGAGTACGCTGTAAATGGTGAATGCTACCCTTTAAGCACCTACCCCTTAAAGCCCTGAGCCAGCAGATAGACCTCGCGCGAACGCGCCCGGGATGCCTCTGGCTTGCGGGTCACCACGCGCGAAAAGCCGTCGCGCAGTGATTTCAGATACACATCAAACCCTTCTCCCTGGAATACCTTGGCCAGAAAGCTGCCTCCCGGGCGTAACGTTTGCTGAGCCAGGTCAAGCGCCAACTCAACAAGATACATGGACTGAGGCTGATCGATAGCCGCCATACCACTCATATTGGGGGCCATGTCCGACATAACAAGGTCAACCGGACGATTTTCCAGTTGGGCAAGAATTACATCAAGCACCGCCTGCTCGGTGAAATCGCCCTGAACAAAGCTAACCCCTGCCAGGCTGTCCATTTCCAGGATATCGGAAGCGATGACCACACCTTCATCACCCACGCGCTCCGCCGCTACCTGGCTCCAGCCGCCGGGTGCCGCCCCCAGGTCGATAACTGTCATGCCGGGGCGAAACAACTTGTCCTTATCGTCCAGCGCAGACAGCTTGTAGCTGGCGCGGCTGCGATACCCTTCCTGCCAGCTCTGCTTCACAAAGCGGTCATCAAAGTGCTCCTTCAGCCAGCTGGCGCTGGTCTTGCTGGAGGCACTCTTACGGCCAACTCTGTCCTGTGAGCGGTCCCGTGAGCGGGTGTCTGGAGATCGTGCCACTGCATCACCTGTAAAAGGCACCCTGACATAATCAGAGGCTCGTGCAGAAAGTGTAAAAAAGGCGGGCCCGGCCAGGTGCGCGGCACACATTGCGACATTGCGACTGCTTTTACAGATCAGCCGTGCAACAAGCCAGCACGCTTTGCGCTTTCACCGCATGATAATTCACCGTACCATGTCAGTATACATCTAGCTGTGTGCGTCAACCGGGGATTAACAAAGATACCATGAGCTTGTCACAGGCACAAAAGAAAGCATATCGCAGCATTGGCCACCACCTCGACCCTGTGGTGATGGTCTCCGAGAACGGCCTCTCGGAGAATCTGCTTGGCGAAGTACAGCGCGCGCTGACTGATCACGAACTGATCAAGGTCAAGCTTCTGCTCAGCGAGCGAGAAGAGCGCAACGCTATGCTTGACGAACTCGTCAACGAAAGCGGCGCGGAACTGATACACAAGATCGGCAAGGTTGCCCTGCTGTATCGTCCCAACCCTAGAGCCAACCCGAAACTCTCCAACGTCAAGCGCTATGAAGAGCATCACGGGCGCCACTGACACGCTGATCACTCGCTGTCGGCAGCGATAAGCCGAACAACAGCAGCAACAAACCACCCCGCAACCTAGGCTGAACGCACAGGGTTGCGGGGTGGTTTATTCGGCTAAAGACGCTTTAACTCACGTTACAGGTGCTTTACGCTCCCGACCTCGTACTCAACGTCACCGCCCGGTGTGCGCACCAGCACCACGTCACCCTCTTCCTTTCCGATCAGGGCCCGAGCAATGGGCGAGGTTACCGAAATCCGGCCAAGCTTAATGTCAGCCTCGTCCTCGCCAACGATGCGGTAGGTCACCTCTTCGTCGGTTTGCATATTGAGCAGCTCGACAGTCACACCGAAGATCACCTTGCCGGTCTGAGGCAGCTTGGTGACATCAATGACCTGGGCGTTAGACAGCTTGCCTTCGATCTCTTGGACCCGCCCTTCAATAAAGCCCTGCTGCTCACGCGCCGCGTGATATTCGGCATTTTCCTTCAAATCGCCGTGCTCACGCGCCTCGGCGATGGCAGCAATTACCCTGGGTCGCTCTACGCTTTTGAGCGTGTCGAGCTCATCCCTGAGTCGCTGCTCACCAACAACGGTCATCGGGACCTTGTTCATTGATGCACTCCTGCATGCAGTTCCTGTAGCCGCCGCACAGTAATGGCGCTGCCATACTCAAGCGCCATGCAAACAGCCCGGGCTCCTGCCAACGTCGTGGCGTAGGGAACCTTGCGGGCAATGGCAGTGCGGCGAATAACCGAGGAATCACTGATGGCCTGACGGCCCTCGGTGGTATTGACGATATAAGAGATCTCGTCGTTCTTGAGCAAGTCGACGATATGCGGACGACCCTCATACACTTTGTTGACGATCTCCACGGGCAGATCGACCGCTTGCAGAGCCGCTGCTGTGCCACGCGTCGCGCAAAGTGTAAAGCCTAATGCTAACAGAGAACGCGCCACCTCGATAACATCAGCCTTGTCAGGCTCACGTACCGAAATGAATGCCTTGCGCTCTCCGGACAGCGGCGGGATCGCCTCGCCGGCTCCCAGCTGTGCCTTGTAGAAAGCTTCGGCAAAAGTATCGCCGGTGCCCATCACCTCGCCAGTGGACTTCATTTCCGGGGCCAGGATCGGATCAACGCCAGGGAACTTATTAAACGGGAACACCGCTTCCTTGACGCTGAAGAACGGCGGCACCACCTCAGTTTCAAAGCCCTGCTCAGCCAGGCTGGTGCCGGCCATGCAGCGCGCCGCGACCTGCGCTAGCGACGTACCGATGCACTTGGAAACGAACGGTACGGTACGCGAGGCACGCGGGTTGACCTCGATCACGTAGATTTCGCCGTCCTGCCAGGCCAGCTGCACGTTCATCAACCCCTTGACGCCCAACTCTACCGCCATGCGCTTGACCTGATCACGCATCTCGTCCTGCACCTCAGCGGGCAGCGAGTAGGGCGGCAACGAACATGCCGAGTCACCGGAATGCACGCCGGCCTGCTCGATGTGCTGCATGATACCGCCGATCACCACCTGCTTGCCGTCGCTGACCGCGTCGATATCGATCTCGACGGCAGCATTCAGAAAGCGATCGAGCAGCACCGGCGAATCATTGGACACCTTAACCGCGTGGGTCATGTAGGTCTCGAGCTCGGAGGCGTCATAGACGATTTCCATGGCCCGCCCGCCCAGTACATAACTGGGACGCACCACCAACGGATAGCCGATGACCTCGGCCTTGGCAAAGGCTTCCTTGAAGCTGCGCGCGGTGGCGTTGGGCGGCTGTTTGAGGCCCAGCTTGTCGATCATCTGCTGGAAGCGCTCGCGGTCTTCGGCGCGGTCGATGGCGTCTGGTGTGGTGCCGATAATCGGCACGCCAGCAGCCTCGAGTTCACGAGCCAGCTTTAGTGGCGTCTGGCCGCCAAACTGCACGATCACGCCAACCGGTTTTTCCTTGTCGGCGATCTCCAGCACGTCTTCAAGCGTCACCGGCTCGAAATAAAGACGATCAGAAGTGTCGTAGTCGGTAGAAACAGTCTCAGGGTTGCAGTTGACCATGATGGTTTCATAGCCATCCTCGCCCATGGCCAGCGCAGCATGCACGCAGCAGTAGTCAAACTCGATGCCCTGACCGATTCGGTTAGGGCCACCGCCAAGCACCATGATCTTGTTGCGATCAGTCACCGCGGCTTCGCACTCTTCCTCATAGGTGGAGTACAGATAGGCGGTATCCGAGGCAAACTCGGCAGCACAGGTATCCACCCGCTTGTACACAGGGCGAATACCGGCCTTCTGCCGCGTACGGCGGAACTCCTTCTCGGAGACGCCAAGCAGCGAGGCCAGGCGTGCATCGCTGAAGCCCTTGCGCTTGAGCGCATACAGCTCGCGGGGCGACAGCTCGGACAGGGCGCGCTTGGCCAGATCAGCCTCATCCTTGATCAAGTCTTCGATCTGTACCAGATACCAGGGATCAATCCGGGTCAGCGCATACAGCTCATCCACGCTCATGCCAGCGCGCATGGCGTCGGCCACATAAAAGATACGGTCAGCACCGGCGGCCTGCAGCTCACCATTGATGTGTGCCAGGGCCGTGTCGGGGAACTCGCCGAACTTGTATTCAGGAAACTTGGGATCGAGCCCATCGTTACCAGTCTCCAGGCCACGCAGGGCTTTTTGCAGCGACTCCTGGAAGGTACGGCCGATGGCCATCACTTCGCCCACCGACTTCATCTGAGTGGTCAGACGGTCGTTGGCCTGGGGGAATTTCTCAAAGGTAAAGCGCGGGATCTTGGTCACGACATAGTCGATAGACGGCTCGAACGAGGCCGGCGTCTGGCCACCAGTGATGTCGTTTTGCAGCTCATCCAGCGTATAACCGACAGCCAACTTGGCGGCGATCTTGGCAATCGGGAAGCCGGTGGCCTTGGAGGCCAGCGCGGAAGAACGCGACACCCGCGGGTTCATCTCGATGACCACCATGCGCCCGGTCTCGGGGTCCACACCAAACTGCACGTTGGAGCCACCGGTCTCGACACCGATTTCACGCAGCACAGCCAGGCTGGCGTCGCGCAGGATCTGGTATTCCTTGTCGGTCAGCGTCTGGGCCGGTGCCACGGTAATCGAGTCGCCAGTGTGCACGCCCATGGGATCAAAGTTCTCGATGGAACACACGATGATGCAGTTGTCGTTGCGGTCGCGCACCACTTCCATCTCGTACTCTTTCCAACCCAGTAGCGACTCGTCAATCAGCAGCTCATGGTTGTTGGACAGCTCGAAGCCGCGCTGGCAGATTTCCTCAAACTCTTCCTTGTTATATGCCACGCCGCCGCCCGAGCCGCCCATGGTATAGGACGGACGGATGATCACCGGAAAGCCCAGCTCGGCCTGAATTTCCCGGGCTGATTCCATGCTGTGAGCAATCTTCGCCTTGGGGCACTGCAAACCGATACGCTTCATGGCCTGGTCAAACAGGTCGCGGTCTTCAGCCATGTTGATGGCATCGGCATTAGCACCGATCATTTCCACGCCGTAACGCTCAAGCACGCCATGCTTTTCCAGGTCCAGGGCACAGTTGAGCGCCGTCTGCCCACCCATGGTGGGCAGAACGGCATCGGGTCGCTCGGCCTCGATGATCTTCTCCACTACCTGCCAGGTGATCGGCTCGATATAGGTGGCATCGGCCATCGCCGGGTCGGTCATGATAGTGGCCGGGTTAGAGTTGACCAGAATCACCCGATAACCTTCTTCACGCAGCGCCTTACACGCCTGGGCGCCGGAGTAGTCGAACTCGCAGGCCTGGCCGATCACAATGGGGCCGGCGCCAATGATCAGGATGCTCTGGATATCTGTACGTTTTGGCATGGTGCTTCCCGCTGAAAAAATGACGAACGAAAAATAACGACCGAGGTGATGACTACAGTGCAGAGCCTGGGCTCAGCGCCGAACCTGCATCATCTCGATAAAGCGGCCAAACAGCGATGCCACATCGTGCGGCCCCGAACTCGCCTCAGGGTGACCCTGAAAACTGAAAGCCGGCACATCGGTGCGCTCGATACCCTGCAGTGAGCCATCGAACAGCGAACGGTGCGTCACACGCAACGTTTCCGGCAACGTCTCATCGTCAGCGGCAAAGCCGTGGTTCTGACTGGTGATCAACACCTTGCCGGTCGCTAGCTCCTGAACCGGGTGGTTGGCACCGTGATGGCCAAACTTCATTTTCACGGTGCGCCCACCGCTAGCCAGTGCCAGCAACTGGTGGCCCAGACAGATGCCGAAGATCGGCACGCCGGAACCGAGTAGCTCACGAATGGCTTCAATGGCGTAATTACAAGGCTCTGGGTCACCGGGGCCGTTAGACAGGAAGATGCCGTCCGGCTTCATTGTCAGCACTTCCTGCGCAGATGTGGTGGCCGGCACCACAGTCAGCCGGCAACCCAGTGACGCCAAGGTGCGCAGGATATTGCGCTTCACGCCGTAGTCATAGGCCACTACGTGGTAAGGGCGCTCGGTCTCACTGACATCAGGGTAGCCTTCGCCCAGCATCCACTCGCCTTGGTTCCACTCGTAAGGTGTCTTGCATGACACCTTACGCGCCAGGTCCATGCCCTCGAGCCCCGGGAAAGCCTTGGCCAACCCCAGGGCGCGCGCTTCGGCGTCATCGCCCTCGGCGTCAGCACCGGCGAGAATGGCGCCACTCTGGGAGCCCTTGTCACGCAGGATGCGGGTAAGCCGTCGGGTGTCGATATCAGCGATGCCGACGACCTTGTGCTCGCTCAGGTATTCGGAAAGCGTCTGCTCGCTGCGGAAATTGCTGGCCAACAGCGGCAGATCGCGGATCACCAGGCCTGCCGTCTGAATACCATCAGACTCCACATCCTCGGCATTAATGCCGGTGTTACCGATGTGCGGATAAGTCAGGGTGACGATCTGACGGGCATAGGAGGCATCGGTGATGATTTCCTGATAACCGGTCATGGACGTATTGAACACCACTTCACCACTGGTCTGCCCATCTGCGCCAATTGCCGTGCCCTTAAAGATGCTGCCATCTTCCAGAGCCAGTATCGCGGGTCTGTTCAACGCAAGGTCCTCCCATGCCGTCCAAGAAAATTCGAAGAGTTCTGACCGAAAACGCCAGCAGCGGGCCGAAAAAAAGCGGGACGAAGCCGATAAAAATCGGTCTCATCCCGCTTGTTGTCTTTTGCTCAGCATACTGGGCCGCCACAACAAGCGCTATAACAAGGCATTTCGCCTCTGCGCCCGGCCAAAATTTATGGAATATTACAGCATTGCTGAAAAAATGACTAGCCCGAAAGCATTATGGCAGCACGTCAGCTCAGACGATCATTCCAGGCCCAGTACGTCCGACATGTCATAGCGCCCCGCACTCCTGCCCGCAACCCAACGCGCAGCCCGCACCGCACCGCGGGCAAAGGTCATGCGGCTGGAGGCTTTGTGGGTAATTTCGACGCGCTCGCCTTCGGTGGCGAACATCACCGTATGCTCGCCGACAATATCGCCAGCACGCAGTGTGGCGAAACCGATCTCCTTGTCGCTGCGCGGGCCGCACTGGCCGACTCGCTTGAACACGCCATGCTCCTTGAGGTTGCGACCCAACGCATCAGCCACCACTTCCCCCATGCGTAGCGCTGTGCCCGATGGAGCATCCACTTTATGGCGATGGTGCGCCTCTACCACCTCGATATCGTAGCCTTCATCACCCAGCGCCTTGGCCGCTGTTTCAAGCAGCTTTAACGTCAGGTTGACCCCCACACTCATGTTGGGCGCAAACACCATCGGCACCCGGTCACGATAGCTGTCGAGCTCAGCCAGCTCCTTGTCGGAAAACCCGGTGGTACCGATCACCATGGCTTTGCCGTGCTCAGCGCAGAATGCCAGGTTGGCCAGTGTTACAACCGGAGACGTAAAGTCGATCAGCACATCGAACGTATCGGCAATATCCGCCAGCGACCCCACAGCGACAACACCCAGCCGGCCACAACCCGCCAGCTCGCCAAGGTCGGCGCCGACCAGCGAGCTACCCGGTGACACGCTGCCACCTGCCAGACGGGCCTGTTCATCCTGAGACACAGCACTGACCAGAACGCGACCCATGCGACCAGCAACACCAGCAATGGCAATAGAAGACATGCAAGCTCCTTTACAAGAAAATACCCAACAGTAAGGCAGGGGCAGGAAGACACTCATTCGGCTATTACTTCGGCTGCTAGTATAGCGCGTCACTATCAGCATGCGACGAGACTAGGCTACCCTTCTCGCTTGTCATTCATCGGAAAACACCTGAGCAAGGAGCCACCATCATGATTGTCAGCTGCGTAGCCTATGAAAAAGGACACCGACTGTGCGATCTAGAGCCCCGTCAAATCAGAGAACATCTGGGCCGGCCAGACCGTTTTGTATGGGTTGCCGTGCATGGTCCCAGTGAAGAAGAACTCAGCCTGCTCAAGGATACCTTCAATCTGCATGAGCTGGCCGTCGAGGACACACTAAATTCTGGCTTGCGCGCCAAATTGGTGGAATACGACGACTCGCTGTTCATGGCCATGCAGTTGCTGCTGCAGCAGCAGAATGAATTAGAGTCAGGCCATATTTCCGTATTTGTCGGATCAGACTATGTGCTTTCAGTACGACAGTATGCCGGGCAAGGCTTCAGTGAAGTCCGCCGTCGCTGTGAAAGCGAGCCAGAGCTGCTCAAACAGGGGCCAGCTTTCGTACTTTATGCACTCATAGACGCAGTGGTTGACCGTTACTTTCCAATAGTTGACTCCCTCGAGGAAGAACTGGAAAGCATTGAAGAGCATATTTTCATGCGTGGTGAGGCACGCGAAAGTCTTGAACGGTTATATATACTGAAACGCAAGATCGTGCAGCTGAAACACGCCACATCACCACTGTCAGAAGCAATAATTCATCTGCTCGGCAACCGTGCCCCGGCACTGTGCCGACCTTTTGATCAATACTATCGCGATGCCTACTACCATCTGCACCGTATTGAGAACGCGGCAGACTCCGTGCGCGAAATGATAACCACCGCCATCCAGGTCAACCTGTCCATGGTGGAAATTGAGGAAGGCGAAGTCACCAAGCGCCTGGCTGCCTGGGCCGCCATCTTTGCCGTGGCAACCATTTTTGTCGGCATCTGGGGAATGAACTTTACCAACATGCCTGAACTTGATTGGCCATTGGGTTATCCGCTGTCAATAGGCACCATTGTCAGCGTCTGCGGCCTGCTTTACTGGGGATTTCGCCGCGCCCGCTGGCTTTAGGGCTTAGCTTTAGGGCTTAGCTTTAGGGCTAGCGCATCCGCACATCGCGGCGCAGCAGCAGGACGATACACAAGACCACCAGCAGACTACCCGGCAGCCACTGTGGTGAAATACGCTGCGGCATCTCGATAAACAGAATCAGCATCGAGACAAAAGGCACCAGATAGCCATAAGCAGTCACTCCGGCCGGCGTCAGCACTGCCGTGGCGCGCTGCTGCAGCCAGAAAGTCAGACCGCTGGAGAACAAGCCCAGATAGATGATCAGCAATACATCCCCGGCGGTGAGCCGGGCCAGCGCCCCTGGCGGCTCAAACAGCAGCGCCAGCAAAGCAATCAGCACAGCACCAAGCCCCAGGCTCCATAATGTGCGCACACCCGCCCGGGCCGAGAGCACACCCTTGGCCAACCCCAGCTTGGTCAATACCGGATAGAGCGCAGAGGCAATGCAGCCGACAAAAAATAGCGCCTCGGCACCACCAATGCCGAGCCGTGAGTGATCACCCCCCGCTTCGGCCCAGGCCAGGGCTAGTGCCCCGCTGGCGCCCAGCACCAGCAGCGCAAGCAAACCGCCAGCCTGCCGCTCAACGCCAACCAGCCGCCCCAGCCCATAGGCCATCAGCGGTACGCTGACGAACAGTGTCGCCATGGTCAGCGCCGTTACCTGGTGTGCCGCCCAGAACATGGTTCCGAAAAAGCCCGCCAAGCACAGCCCCATCAGCGCATACAGTACCAGCCCCGCCACACCCGGCCACAGCTCGTGCCTGTTGCGCAGCAACGGCAGCAAGGCCAGTGCGGCGATAGTAAAGCGCATTGCCGTCAACAACAGCGGCGGCAACCCTTCGCTCAAAAGCCCGACGGCTGGAAAAGACAACCCCACCAACAAGGCCCAGCCCAGCATACCCAGATGGGCATACCAGGCGGTGGCTGAAGATCCCTGACACACCTCCTGCTGCGGTGCCGACGCCTTACCCCGTGTGGTTTTTTCTGTGCCCATTGCTTGTGCTTACCTCCTGACTCTCATTCCCTGCGGCTATCTGTTTGCTACGCTGATGAGGTAGCTCACGATGGACCGGAAGGTTAGTAGACATCTCAGTAATTTATCGAAATTATCCTAAAGTAATAGACACTTCTGAGCCCCCCTGTGCTTTACTCAGGCTGCAGATGTGTCACAGGACAGATGTCCAACCACACGCCGCCATAACCACAACATCACTGCACCGGAGTCTACTTCATGAAGCTCTCATTGTTTTTGAAAAGCACCTTAGCTGTCTCTGTCGCGGCCTCCGTCATGGCCAGCCAGGCAGTATCCGCAGAAACCGTACGCCTGCGCTTCCATACCTTTTACGGCACCGAAATGGACGATATCGGCAAGCAGCTGCGCGATTCGGTCAAGGAAGCCAGTGACGGTACTCTACGCATCCAGTATTTCCGTGGTGGCGAGCTGGTTGACAGCGACCAGTTTGTCGAGGCTGTTGGTCGCGGCACCATCGACATCGGTTACGGCGTGGGCAGCTACTGGCCTGGCCAGGTGAACATCGGCAATATTGAGGCCGGGCTGCCAGGTGCCTGGGTTAATGTCGACGAAGCCCGCAATATCTTTGAAAACCAGGGCCTTGATGATCTGGTTGCTGATGCTTATGCAGAAAAAGGCGTCAAACTGATCGGGCGGGGCTATGGCAGCAACTACGACTTGTTGACTCGCGAGCCGGTGACCAGCCTGGATGATCTTAAGTCGATGCGCATCCGTGCTACCGGCCAGTTTGCAGAAGTGCTGCAGGCGTTTGATATTCCAACCGTCTTCCTGCCAGCAGAAGAGCTATACGTGGCCTTGTCGACCGGCGTTATTGACGGCGCCGTCTATGGTGGTCCGGTCGAATATGAACAGCTGAAGCTTCACGAAGCCGCCAACAACTATACCTTCATGAACATCCTCAATCCGGGTTGGATCGAAACGGCGATCATCAACCAGGACTCCTGGGACAACCTCTCTGAAGAGCACCAGGAAATCCTGCGTGAGGGTGTCGCCCAGTATGCCCAGGGCATCCATGAGTGGCTGGAAGAAGGTAACCAGCGTCTTATCGAAGAGGGTGAGCTGTTCAACTTCGCATCGCTGCCTGACGAAGATGCCAAGCGCCTGACCGAAGCTGCCCAGACAATCTGGCAGGACGAGGCCGACAAGTCTGAGCGCAACACCCAGGCTATCGATATCCTGGTCAACAATGCCGTCGAAAAAGGACGCCTCAGTGAGTAACGTCACCCGCTATCTCAGGGTGCAGGATGGCCTTTCCGACTGGGTCGGAATGGTCATCGCCTGGCTGACGCTAGGGATGATCGGCGTACTGCTGATCGAAGTTGTGGCACGCTATCTGCTTAACTCTCCCACCATCTGGGGGCATGAGCTGGCGACCATGTTCTTCGGTGCGCTGAGCATCCTCGCGGGAAGCTACACCCTTCGCCACCATGGCCACGTCCGCAGCGATGTCATCTACGGCCTTCTTCCACCCCGCGTGCGTGCATTCTGCGACCTGGTGGTGTTTGGTCTTGGCACCGCGGTGCTGGTCATCTTCTTCAACATGGCAGTGGAGTTCGCCTATGACTCCTGGCAGATGGGCGAGTTTTCCAATCGCAGTGTCTGGCGACCGCCGTTGTGGCCCATCAAGTCAACCATTGCGATTGCTGTTGGCTTGCTGATCCTACAAAGTCTGGCCGAGATGGTGCGCGCGGCGCTCCGGCTCACAGGCGTTGCCTATGACGACCCGCGCGATGACCAGGCCGGGGACGCGATCTGAGTCGCTGCTCTGCTATGCTAAAACACCATCGACGTGCCCATGGTGGCATGTCCTGAAAAGGGCTTTTTTATGGCCAATCTCGAGCCCCTGACGATTACCGCTATCATGTTTTTCTCCATGCTGGTGCTGATGTCAATGGGTGCACCGCTTGCCTGGGCACTGATGATATCCGGCATGGGAAGTGCCTACGTGATGTTTGGGCCGGGTGGCTTAGACTTGCTGCTGGCCTCTGCCTTTGGCGCCATGGACAACTTCTTGTTGGTTTCCCTGCCGCTGTTCATCTTTATGGGCCTAGTACTCGAGCGCTCAGGCATTACCGACAACTTGTTCGAGATGATCCACAAGCTAATGGGCGGCCTGCCCGGCGGCCTGGGAGTAGGCACAGTACTGATTTGTGCGCTGATTGCCGCCATGGCCGGGGTCTCTGGCGCGGCCACCGTGAGCCTCGGGATCATCGCCCTGCCCGCCATGCTCAAGCGCGGCTATCACAAGCGCCTGGTGACCGGCACCATCATGGCCGGCGGCGCACTGGGCTTTCTGATTCCGCCCAGCGTGCTGATGATTGTCTACGCCTTTCTGGCACGCGAGTCCGTCGGCAAGCTGTTCGCTGCGGGCCTGATGCCCGGCATGATGCTGGCCGTGATTTATATGATCTACATCCTGGTCCGCTGCCGCATCGATCCCTCGCTCGGGCCACCCGCCCCGGTAGAGGAGCGCTTTACGCTGAAGGAGAAACTGGCATCGCTACGCCACCTGATTGCCCCGGGCCTTCTCGTATTCACCGTGCTTGGCTGCATCATCGGCGGCATTACTTCGCCATCTGAAGCCTCTGCCGTGGGCGCAGGGGGCGCGCTGCTGATCGCCGGGCTGCGTGGCAACGTCAACTGGCCGCTGCTGCGCTATGTAATGCTCAATACCACCAAGATCACTGGCATGCTGCTGTGGATTACCATAGCTGCGGTGTTCTTCAGCAAAATCTACATGGGCCTGGGTGCCGGCATGATCCTGTCTGAGATGATTGAGGATTACAACCTGTCACCCTACACGGTGATTATTTTCATGCTGATGAGCTTTTTCATTCTAGGCATGTTCCTGGATGACTTCGCCATCCTGTTCATCACCATTCCGTTGTATGTGCCGATCGTCAACGAGCTGGGCTTTGATACCACCTGGTTTGCCGTATTGTTCATTCTGAGCATGCAGTCGGCCTACCTAACACCGCCCTTCGGCTACAACCTGTTCTACATGCGCTCGGTGGCTCCCAAAGAGATTACCATCAACGATATCTACCGTTCGGCGCTACCTTTCGTGGCATTGCAGATACTGGGACTGGCACTAATTGTCGCCTTCCCGGCGATTGCCCTGTGGCTACCCGAGACGCTATTCTGATCCGTGGCTAGCCTGGGCTGGCGCTGAAAACAGATGAGCAGTTAAAAGATACGTCCGGCCAAAAATGCCGGACGTATCCTCACCCTTGCTTCATGACTCACTGCGACAACACCTTGCCGTCAGCCATCCGGATTTCTCTGATACACTAATCGGCCTTTACTTCTTTTATCTGAAAGGCAATCGTGCGCTCATGCTCGGCCAGAGCCCTCCCAAAAAATCTGATGCGTTATTACGCCGGTTCCATCACAACCTCCGACGCAAAGAAGCCAATAATGCGCCATTGAAAATACTGTTTCTGGCTGCAGTGGTAGGCTGTCTAGCAGGTGTTCTCGGGGTCATGTTCAGCAGGGCTGTCAACTGGGTAGTAGCCCTGCGCACCGAGTCAGTTATTGATCTGAACCTGAGCCTATGGGTTTCCGTACCCCTGATGTTTCTCATCTCCGGCGGGCTGGCCATGCTGGGTTACCTGCTGGTGCAACGCCTTGCGCCGGAAGCTGGTGGCTCGGGCATTCCTGAAATCGAAGGCGCCTTACAGAACATACGCCCCGTGCGCTGGTGGCGGGTGATACCCGCCAAATTCATTGGTGGCATGGGAACTCTGGGTGCAGGAATGGTGCTAGGTCGTGAAGGACCCACCGTGCAAATGGGCGCCAGCGCCGGACAAATGGTCCACGATGTGTGCAGGCTCAACAACAAGAGCTCTAGGCATACGCTACTCGCAACGGGCGCTGGTGCCGGACTGGCTGCGGCCTTCAATGCGCCATTGGCCGGCATTCTCCTGATCATTGAAGAGATGCGTCCCGAGTTCCGCTACAGCCTGGTTTCCATCCATGCCGTCACTATCGGCGCCATCATGTCCACTGTGGTCTATCGTTTTTTTGATGGCCAGCTACCGATGCTCGAAGTGGCGCAGGACCTGCTGGCAGCACCACTTGAAACCTATTGGCTGTACCTAGTGCTTGGCGCCTGTTTCGGCGTCGTTGGCACCATGTTCAACACACTGATCCTTCAGGCACAGAAAGCTTTCCAACACGTCAACGGCACGAGCAAGCTGCGCTTTATCGTAACTGGGGGCATTATCGGTGGGAGCATTGGCGCAATCGGGCTGATGTACCCCAGCATCAGCAATGATGGCTTTCACCTGATTGACCGCATCAGCGCCGGCCACTTTTCTCTGGCGCTGCTGGCCAGCATATTCTTCCTGCGCTTGCTGACCACCGTGGCCAGCTTCAGCTCAGGGGCGCCAGGCGGCATCTTTGCCCCGGTGCTGGCGCTGGGCACACTGTTTGGCACGGCCTTTGGCATGGCCGCCATGATTATTTTCCCTGACTATGACATGCAAGCAGGCACCTTTGCTGTGGCTGGCATGGGCGCGCTCTTTGCCGCGACGGTACGTGCGCCGCTCACCGGCACCATACTGGTGCTGGAAGTTACCGCCAGCTACCAGCTTATCATGCCGATGCTCATTACCTGCCTGGGCGCCACCCTCGTTGCCCAGGCGCTAGGGGGGCAGCCGCTCTACTCCCAACTTCTGGAGCGCATTCTGCTACGCCAGAAAAAAGCCGAAACAAATAACGAGCACAGCTGATCATCACCTCGAAGCCTCCGACATCAACTGATTACAATGCCGGGGGCTTAGATACTTCCAGTTAAACTCGGGTCAGATCAGGTGACCGTGATGACATCGCACTTGGCGGTATGGCTCACCTTGTGGGAGACACTGCCAAACACCATGCCGCGAATGTTGCCCAGCCCGCGACTGCCCATGATGATGGCATCCACTCCCAGCTCTCGGGCTTCCGTGGTGATCCTCTGTGCGGTGAGACCCGATCGCACAACATCCTTGACCTCAATCCCGTCCAGATTGACAACACCCCGCGCCCGATCAAGCACCTGCTGGGCCGACGCATTGACCTGGTCTGCCAGCTTCTTGCGCTCTGACTCGCTCACCGGCGCATCAATGCCCCCAATGAACATCCCCATTCCATCAGCAGGATACTCAATCACGTTCAGCAGGTAGATGGTCGAGCCTGCGCCATGGGCCAGCTGTGCCGCTACCTTCAACGCTCGCTCGGCATGATCCGAACCATCAATGGGTACCAGAATTGACTTGTACATCTGCATACACCTCCTAGGTAACAATAACTTGTTATTTTTTCATTGTTTACTGGCTTTATTCACCGACCTGACCCGATAGACTGATTCACCAACCCCGACTCAGGTGACGGTAATCACGCTGCAAGCGGCGGTATGGCTGACGTTGCGCGACACACTGCCAAACATCATGCCACGGACACCGCCAACACCACGGCTTCCCATAACAATCGCGTCGGTACGCAGGCTTGCCGCTTTGCTAGCAATCAGCTCAGCCGGCAAGCCCGAGCACACCTCCTCACTGATATCGATCCCCTCAAGATTCACGGCACCCCGCGCTTTCTCGATCCGCTTACGGGCTTCAGCGTCGAGCTTTTCGGTCAGTTTCTTGAGCTCGGCATCAGAAACATCCACGTTTACACCGCCAATCAGAATGCCAATGCCATCGGGCGGTGACTCCGACACCGTGAGCAGGTGCAGCGCTGCACCCGAAGCCCGTGCCAACTCTGCCGCTACCGCTAACGCTTTTTCGGCATGAGACGAACCATCAACAGGAACCAGAATATTCTTGTACATCGCCTGTACCTCCTGATCCAACACCATGGGACACAGGTTCAGCTTATCAAACTTGAGCGCCACTCTGAGTGGTAAACGTAAAAACGCCCGATATCGTCAGATACCGAGCGTTTTTGTGCTTCAGCCCATGGGGTCAGGCCAGCGCTTCAAATCAGGGCTTCATATCCTCGAAGAACTTCTTTACCCCGTCGAAAAAACTAGTCTTCTTCGGTGAGTGGTGGCTGTTGCTGCCATCCAGGCTGTCTTGGAAACGGCGTAACAGATCCTTCTGTTCCTCGTTGAGCTTGACCGGCGTCTCGACCACCACGCGGCACAGCAAGTCGCCTGCAGGGCCACCGCGCACCGGCTTCACACCCTTACCCTTGAGCCGGAACACTTTTCCGGTCTGGGTCTCGGCAGGAATCTTCAATTTGACCCGACCATTCAGCGTAGGCACTTCAAGCTCGCCGCCCAACGTGGCATCAACAAAGTTGATCGGCACTTCACACTGCAGGTGTCGCCCGTCACGCTCGAAAATAGCGTGGGGCTTGATCGCCACCTGGACATAAAGATCACCCGGCGGGCCACCGTTAATGCCGGCTTCGCCCTCGCCGCTGAGGCGGATACGGTCACCAGTATCCACGCCAGCAGGAATTTTCACTGACAAGGTGCGCGTCTCACGCACACGGCCATCACCGTTACACTTGTGGCACGGCACCTTGATGTGCTGACCGCTACCATGACAGGTCGGACAGGTCTGCTGCACAGCAAAGAAACCCTGCTGCATGCGCACCTGGCCCATGCCCTGACAGGTAGGACAGGTTTCCTTGGTTGAGCCTGGCTCAGCACCTTCGCCCTCACAGCGCCCGCACTCCACATGACGCGGTACACGGATATCAACGCTGGTGCCGGAGACAGCGCCTTCCAGATCCACTTCCAGGTTATAACGCAGATCACTGCCGCGCTGAGGCGCATTCGGATGGCGACGACCGCCGCCGCCGAAGATATCGCCGAATACATCACCAAAAATATCGCCAAAGCCTCCGGCACCGGCACCGGCACCGCCACCGAAGCCACCACCGGCCTGGCCGTCGACACCTGCATGACCGAACTGGTCATATGCCGCACGTTTCTCGCTGTCGGTCAGCACCTCGTAGGCTTCAGTAACCTCGCGAAACAGCTCGCTCGCTTTCTCGTCATCCGGGTTGCGATCCGGATGATGCCTCTGTGCCAAGCGTCGATAAGCTTTCTTGATCTCTTTCTGATCAGCTCCGCGATCAACGCCCAGCACTTCGTAGTAATCACGCTTGGACATGGGTCTGTCCGCCTCCGTAGCGGCTCTTTACAAACACCAACGCGGGAGGCTGGCCCCCGCGCTGGCTTTGTCCGTGGTTCAGACGTCGTGGTTTACTTCTTTTTCTCGTCGTCTTTGACTTCTTCGTACTCGGCATCAACCACGTCGTCGTCCTTCTCGGTGCTCGCATCCTGCGCTGCACCCTCAGCCTGGGCCGCATCGGCCTCGGCATAGAGCTTCTGCGCCAGATTGCCAGAGGCTTCGGTCAAGGCATCCAGCTTAGTCTGGATCTCGTCCTTGTCGTCACCTTTGAGCGCTTCTTCAAGCTCAGAAGCCGCTGTTTCAATGGCCTGCTTATCTTCATCACTGGCCTTGTCGCCGGCGTCTTCCAGCGTCTTGCGAGAGGCGTGGACCATGCCATCAGCCTGGTTGCGCAGCTGGACCAGCTCCTCGAACTTCCTGTCTTCGTCAGCGTGGGCTTCGGCGTCGCGCACCATCTGATCGACTTCTTCGTCAGACAGACCGCTGGAGGCCTTGATCACAATCGACTGCTCCTTGCCGGTCGCCTTGTCCTTGGCGGACACGTTGAGGATGCCGTTGGCGTCTAGGTCAAAGGAGACCTCGATCTGCGGCATACCACGTGGTGCGGGCGGGATATCACTTAGGTCAAAACGGCCCAGTGATTTGTTACCGGAAGACTGCTTGCGCTCACCCTGCAGCACGTGAATGGTCACTGCTGTTTGGTTGTCATCCGCGGTCGAGAAGGTTTGCGTCTTCTTGGTCGGGATGGTGGTGTTCTTCTCGATCAGCGCCGTCATCACGCCGCCCATGGTCTCGATACCCAGCGTCAGCGGGGTAACGTCGAGCAGCAGTACGTCCTTGACGTCACCACCCAGCACGCCGCCCTGGATCGCCGCACCCACAGCCACAGCTTCGTCCGGGTTAACGTCACGACGCGACTCTTTACCAAAGAACTCAGCAGCCTTGGCCTGAACCAGCGGCATGCGCGTCTGGCCACCGACCAGGATGACATCGTCGATATCTGATGCTGACAGCCCGGCATCCTTCAGCGCGGTCTGACAGGGCTTCAGCGAACGGGCCACCAGCTCTTCCACCAGTGACTCCAGCTTGGCACGGGTCACCTTGACGTTCAGGTGCTTCGGGCCAGTGTTGTCGGCAGTGATGTAGGGCAGATTGACGTCAGTCTGCTGGGCACTAGACAGCTCGATCTTAGCCTTCTCAGCAGCCTCTTTCAGGCGCTGCATGGCCAGCTTGTCATTGGATAGGTCCATACCGCTGTCTGACTTGAACTGATCAACCAGATAGTTGATCAGCGCCATGTCAAAGTCTTCACCACCCAGGAAGGTGTCGCCGTTAGTGGCCAGCACTTCAAACTGGGTCTCGCCATCAACATCGGCCACTTCAATGATGGAAATATCGAAAGTACCGCCACCCAGGTCATAGACCGCCACGGTCTTGTCGCCGCGCGACTTGTCCATGCCATAGGCCAACGCTGCTGCCGTGGGCTCGTTGATGATGCGCTTGACGTCGAGCCCTGCAATACGGCCGGCGTCCTTGGTAGCCTGACGCTGACTATCGTTAAAGTAGGCCGGCACGGTGATGACCGCTTCGGTGACTTCTTCACCGAGGTAGTCTTCAGCGGTTTTCTTCATCTTCTTGAGGATCTCGGCGCTGACCTGGGGCGGCGCCAGCTTGTTGCCCTTCACTTCTACCCAGGCGTCACCGTTGTCAGCCTTGGCAATGGTGTAAGGCACCATCTTGATGTCTTTCTGAACTTCGCCGTCTTCAAAACGACGGCCAATCAAACGCTTGATCGCGTAGATCGTATTCTCAGGGTTGGTGACCGCCTGGCGCTTGGCCGACTGGCCCACCAGAATCTCACCGTCGTCGGTGTAAGCAATGATTGAAGGGGTAGTACGTCCGCCTTCGGCGTTTTCGATTACCTTGGCCTCGTCACCATCCAGAACCGCCACACAAGAGTTGGTGGTGCCCAGGTCAATACCAATTATGCGTCCCATAGGATGTCCTCGAATGCAGTGTTGCAGATATTTTTCAGTGTTCGGTCGTTTCGGCGCTTAACGCCGGATTGCTATGTATCTGGGGGTTCTCGACGGCTTTTCAAGGGGCCGGAAAACCTTTTTGCCAGTATCCGGGGCAATGGCTCAACCAGCAGCCTGGCTAACCACCACCATGGCCGGCCTCACCAGACGTCCGTTTAGCACATAGCCTTTTTGCACTACGTCCATGACGGAGTTCGGATCTAGCTCGGGGTTAGGCACCATGGCCACCGCTTCGTGATACTCAGGATTGAAGGGCTCACCGTGCGGATCCAACACCTCGACACCAAACTTGCCAAGCACATCAAGCTGCATCTTCAGCGTCATGGCAACGCCTTCGCGGTGCGCCTGTGAGCCGTCCTGCAGGGTTTCCAAGGCCTTTTCCAGGCTGTCGACCACCGGCAGAAGCTCCTTGACGAATTTTTCCAGCGCAAACTTGCGCGCCTTGGCGGCTTCCTGTTCGGCACGGCGGCGCACATTTTGCGCCTCGGCTGCAGCGCGCAGCGCCTGATCCTTGGCGTCGCCCAGCTCCTGCTGTAGCTCTTCGACACGAGCCGCCAGCATGTCAGCCTCCGGGTTGTCCGAGGCGTCGAACGTCACAAGCGACTCGTCTTCAGCCTCGATGGCCGCATCAATGACATCCTGCGGGTCCGTCTCAGCGCCCTGCGGATTTGCGCTGGTAACCGCTGGCTCAACCTGCGGTTCGCTTTCCTGTTGCTGGCGAGCCAGCTCGTCGTCCAGCGGGGTCTGTGAATCTCTAGCCATGGGGTTCTCCTGAATGACAATCGACGACCACTAAGCCGCCGGCAGGATGGAGTTGATGATAAAAGTGTGTCTGCGCTGTATATGGGGATTGCCTCGCCGAACTCAAGGCATCAATGAGCGGACTGAAAAAAGTGGGCGTTGTTCGCGGCCTCTAACTACTGTATAAAAGGCCAACAACTGAATAGATGACCAGCTATCTGGATCGCCCCCGGGGAGGCCCCATGCTGACAGAACTCGCCATTCGCAATTTCGCTATCGTCGACCATCTTGAGCTTGAGCTGGAGAGCGGCATGACCGCCATCACCGGCGAAACCGGCGCAGGCAAGTCAATCCTGCTGGGCGCCCTCGGGCTGTGCCTGGGCGAACGAGCCGATACCGGTAACGTACGCCATGGCAGTGAACGCGCTGACATCAGCGCCCGCTTCGATATCTCAGCCCTACCTCGCGCCCAGGCCTGGCTGACCGGGCGCGATCTGCCTGCCGACGACTGTTTGCTACGTCGGGTTGTCACCCGGGGCGGCCGCTCCAAGGCCTGGATCAACGGCCAGCCGGTGACGATTGCCGACCTCAAGGCGATTGGCGAACATCTGATCGAAATTCATGGCCAGCATGCTCATCAGGCGCTACTGCATGAGGATACCCACCTGCGCCTGCTAGATGACTTTGCCGGCCATGGCGATGTCGTAAGCGCTATGGCCGCCACCTTCCAGGAGTGGCAGGAAATCAGACGCCGTCTCAAGCGCATGGCCAATGACAGCGACGAGCTTCGCGCACGCCGCCAGCTGCTGCACTATCAGGTCGAAGAGCTTGAGCTACTGGCATTGGGCGACGGCGAGAGCCGCCAGCTTGAAGAAGAGCAGGAGGCCTTGGCCCACGCCGAAGAGCGACTGCGTGAAGCGCAATTTGCGGTGAGCTGCTGCACCGGCGACAACGAAAACCAAAGCGGCGGCGCACTGTCGCTGCTGCAGCAAGCCATCAGTCACCTCTCGACACTCCCCGACAGCAACCGTGGCACCCTCGCTGAAGCGCTGACCATGCTCGGCGATGCCCTGATCAATATCGAAGAAGCCAGCCGTGAGCTGAGCCACTATAGCGCTGGTGTAGAACTCGACCCCGAGCGCCTGGCGCAAGTTGAAGGGCGCCTGGCAGAAGCACACCGCATCGCCCGCAAGCACCACGTTCCACCTGAAGAGCTTGCCGCGCTGCACCAGCAGCTGGCCGACGAACTTGCTGAACTGGACGGCGGCGACAACACACTTGACACACTGGCCGCCCAGGCCGCTGAACTGGAAGCCCGTTGGCACAAACAGGCAACAGCCATCAGCAAGCAACGCCTCAGTGCCGCCCGACGTCTTGGCAAGGAGGTCCAACAGCAGTTGACCTTCCTGGCCATGGACAAGGCACGCTTCGAGGTCGCGCTGGAAGCACGCCACCGGCCTGCACCTGAAGGGCTGGATCGCGCCCGCTTTCTGATCAGCGCCAACCCTGGCCAGCCCGCCCGCCCACTGGCCAAGGTGGCATCGGGTGGTGAGCTGTCACGCATCAGCCTGGCGATCCAGGTGGTCGCCGCACAGCACTCCACCATTCCCAGCTTGGTATTTGATGAAGTAGACGTTGGCGTATCAGGCGCCACGGCGGAAGTCGTCGGCCAGCTGCTGCGGCGGCTTGCCAGTAACGGGCAGATTATGACTGTCACTCACCTACCACAGGTCGCTGCGCAGGCCCATCAGCATCTGCATATATCAAAACATGCCGAGGAAGATGACACCTTAACCCAGATGGCATTGCTTGACGAAGCGGGTCGGGTCGGTGAGCTGGCCCGCATGCTCGGTGGCATGACACTGACCGACCAGACCTTAGCGCATGCCAGGGAAATGCTCAGCGCCAGCCAGCGCCCGCACCACTAGCCAACTCAAGAACGCAAAAGGCCGCGGTGAACTATCGCGGCCTTTGACCTGAAACTGTCGTTAACCATCAACGCTTACTTTCTGATCGGCGCGTCTTGACGGGTCGTTTTGGATCCTTCACGCCGGACGTACAGCACTAGGGCGTGGTCGACCAGCTCAAAGCCATGCTCCTCGGCAATTTGCTGCTGGCGCTTCTCGATGATTTCATCGTAGAACTCGAAGATTTCGCCGCTATCCAGGCACACGATATGATCGTGATGCTCTTCCCGCGTAAGCTCAAAAATGGCATGCCCGCCGTCGAAGTTATGCCGCGTAACAAGACCAGCCGCTTCGAACTGAGTCAGGACGCGATATACCGTCGCCAGTCCCACGTCATCACCTGCATCAAGCAATGTCTTGTAGACATCTTCGGCGCTCAGGTGGTGGACACCGCTGGCTTCTTCGAGAATATGCAGGATTTTGACGCGTGGCAGGGTCACCTTGAGACCAGCGTTGCGTAACTCTTGATTCTGGTCGTTCATGATTGCTCTTCGCAGTATGGTGTAGGGTCAGTTATGATCGACTCACCAACGATAGTGAAGAACAGACCCAAATGCAAAAGCTGACCAGAATCATCACCCTTTCCGTCGCAGTCACGCTAATCAGCGGCTGCAGCTTCTTTGGTGTTTACAAGCGCGACCTGGCGCAAGGCAATCTGGTGACCAACGACATGGCCAGCCAGCTTCAGCCAGGCATGACACGCCAGCAAGTCCTCAACCTGATGGGCACGCCGCTGCTTGAGTCACCCTTCGACACCAATGAGTGGGACTATATATACCGTCTCGATGAAGCCTATAGCGGCATTGAGCAGCGCCGCCTGACGCTCGTGTTCAACGGTAACCAGCTCACCAACATCCAACGCCACGGTGACTTTTCCGAACCACCAGCACTCATCAAGGAGCGCGGTATCGGACCGGCTTCTGGTGACGGCCAGCAGGAAGGCTCGGTGCTGGATCGGCTGAAGAGCCAGGACCAGAACTAATCAACTGAGCCAGACTCAGGGCACGCTGTCAGGTGCGTAGCAAAGGACAGGTCCAGCCAGCCGCTCAGCGGCGGCTGTGTTTTCTGGCACGCGCCTGGCGGGCGGCTTTCGGGTCCACCTTGAGTGGGCGATAGATTTCGACGCGATCACCCTCGCGCAGAATCTGCGCCTCAGGCTGTTTCAGCTGCTTGCCAAAAATCCCCAGACTGGCCTGAACAAACGTATCAGACGGCAGCTGCGGAAAACGGCTTTCCATGCGCGCCATAACGACTGCCTGGCGTGCTGTTGTCCCTTCGGGAACCTGTAGCTCGACAATGCACTGATGCTCCGGCAAGGCAAAAGCCACCTCCACCGCAAGCTTGCTGTCGCTATCGTTGTCAGCCATCAGGCTGACGTTCGCCCGTAAACCTTGTCAGCCCGCTGAGTGAACGCATCAACCAGCTGCCCGGCCACCTGTTTGAACAGTTTGCCAAACGCCAGGCCCAACAGCCGGTTGGCAAATTCAAACTCCAGCTCAAGACTGACCCTGCAGGATGAGTCATCGATCGGCGTAAACATCCAGCGCCCCTTGAGGCGCTTGAACGGCCCCTTGACCAGCGACAGCTCGATACGCTCAGGCTCATACAGGTCATTACGTGTGGTAAAACTCTGCTCAATGCCAGCGCCACCGAGGGTCATTTCACCCACCAGGTAAGTCGCCTCGCGCTCGATCAAGCGTGAACGGCGACATCCCGGCAGAAACTCCGGGTAACGCTCAAAATCATTGACCAGATCAAACATCTGTTTAGGGGTATGCCGCACCAGGGCAGACCGATTAACCGTTGCCATTAAGCTCTCCGCTGACTTCACGTGTTCCAGGGCGTATCATGAGCGGTAATACATGGCTTGGAATGATATCACGCCTCACCGTTAGCGGAGAGACGCTTCATCATCATTACAAACAAGTGCAAGCAAGACAGCTAAAGATAACTCGAGGTTTCATGGCCACCAAAAAAGGCAAGGGCCCGGGCAATAATGTCATCGCCCTCAACAAGAAAGCGCGTTTCGAATACCATATCAACGAGGTGTTCGAGGCTGGCCTGGTGCTGGCCGGCTGGGAAGTCAAAAGCCTGCGCGCCGGCAAAGCACAGCTGACCGACACCTATATCCTGATCAAGAACGGGGAAGCCTGGCTGCTGGGCAGCCATATCATCCCGCTCAACACGGCCAGTACCCACGAGGTTGCCGACCCGACACGCACGCGTAAACTGCTGCTACACAAGAAAGAAATCGCCAGGATATTTTCTCGCACCCAGGACAAGGGGCACACGTGTGTGCCGCTCAAGCTTTACTGGAAAGGCAACCGGGTCAAATGCGAACTGGCGGTGGTCACCGGCAAGAAGCTACATGACAAGCGTGCTACCGAAAAAGACCGCGACTGGCAGCGCCAGAAAGGCCGCATCATGCGCGAAAACGCCAAAGCATAGGCAGCCGCAGCAAATGGATGAAGCACTGGGCTGACAAAACGCCGTTTAATCTGCTATGATGGCAGCGTATTGGGGGCGACACGGTTTCGACGCTGATGACAACCCCTTAGGTGCATGCCGAGAGCGTGATGTATCTCGTAAATCCCACATCACAAATGAATAGTCGCAAACGACGACAACTACGCTCAGGGCGCGCTGGCTGCTTAATAGCCGCTAGCTTCTAGTCCGGCCCGGCGGTAATGTGCCCATTCATTGCCAAAGGGATATGAGCTAAGAATGATGGGATCGTGGTTGGCCCTGTCCTCGTGTCAATCGCTAAACTTTAGAGGAATCGCGTCAAGGGATCCTGCCCGTCGGAGCCCGCGACGTTAAATCAAATGACGGACCTAAGCATGTAGAGCCGATGGGCGAGTATTGGCGGACGCGGGTTCAATTCCCGCCGCCTCCACCAAATAAGTCGACGAATCAAGCACCTGTGGGTGCTTTTTTCGTTTTATGAGACACCTTTCAGAGTCTCTCACTTTCTGGGCAGCATTTGTCAAGGCGCACAACGCTGGTAGCGATTGCATCCTTGCCCTTATAATGTTGACCCGATTTTACCAGCAGGATCCTTTCGTGATCGAGAATCTCCGTAACATTGCCATTATCGCTCACGTTGACCACGGGAAAACCACCCTGGTTGACAAGCTTCTTCAGCAGTCCGGCACCTTGGACCGTAAAGCGGAAGCACAGGAGCGCGTCATGGACTCCAACGATCAGGAGCGGGAGCGCGGCATTACCATCCTGGCTAAGAACACGGCGATCCGCTGGAAAAATGCCGAGAGCGAAACGGAATACCACATCAACATTGTCGATACCCCCGGGCACGCCGACTTCGGTGGTGAAGTCGAGCGGGTGCTGTCGATGGTCGACTCGGTACTGTTGCTGGTCGACGCAGTAGATGGCCCCATGCCACAGACCCGTTTCGTCACCCAGAAAGCCTTCGACCAAGGTCTCAAGCCGATAGTGGTGGTCAACAAGATCGACCGCCCCGGCGCGCGGCCTGACTGGGTGATTGACCAGATCTTCGATCTGTTCGACAACCTCGGTGCTTCCGATGAACAGCTCGATTTCCCGATCACCTACTGCTCGGCTCTCAATGGCATAGCTGGCATGGATCCCGAGGAGCTGGCTGACGACATGAGCCCGATGTTCCAGGCCATTGTCGATATCGTCGAGCCGCCTCAAGTCGAGCAAGAAGGCCCCTTCCAGATGCAGATCTCGGCACTTGACTACAACAGCTACGTTGGCGTCATCGGGCTGGGCCGCATTTCGCGCGGCTCGGTCAAGCCCAACCAGCAGGTTGTGATCGTGACCAAGGAAGGCAAGCAGCGTCGCGGCAAGGTCGGTCAGGTCATGACCCACCTCGGCCTGGAACGGGTGCAGACCAATGAAGCCACCGCGGGCGACATCATCTGCATCACTGGCATCGACGATCTGGCCATCTCCGACACCCTGTGCGATGTGGCCCATGTCGAAGCACTGCCGCCACTCACCGTCGACGAACCCACGGTGTCGATGACCTTCCAGGTCAACGATTCGCCGTTTGCCGGCAAGGACGGCAAGTACGTCACCAGCCGCAACATCATGGAGCGTCTGAATCAAGAACTGATCCACAACGTGGCACTGCGCGTTGAACAGGGCGACAGTCCGGAGAAGTTCAGCGTATCCGGCCGCGGCGAGCTCCATCTCTCGGTGTTGATCGAAACCATGCGCCGCGAAGGCTTCGAGCTGGCCGTGGGTCGCCCGGAGGTGATCGAACGTGAAGTCGATGGCGTCAAGCAGGAGCCTTACGAAGAAGTCATCATCGACTGTGAAGAGCAGCATCAGGGCTCAATCATGGAAGAGCTGGGCTATCGCAAGGCTGAGCTGACCAACATGCTCCCCGACGGCAAAGGTCGGGTGCGCCTGGACTTCATCATTCCGGCCCGCGGCCTGATCGGCTTCCGAGGCCACTTCATGACCCTGACCTCCGGCACCGGCATTCTGACCAGCCGCTTCGATCACTACGGTCCAATCAAGCCTGATGCATCCGTCGAGCGACGCAACGGCGTGATGGTTTCCATGGTCACCGGCAAAGCGCTGGCCTATGCACTCTTTACCCTGCAGGAACGCGGTAAGCTAATCGCCGAGCATGGCACTGAAGTCTACGAAGGTATGCTGGTCGGCATTCACAACCGTGACAACGACCTCGTGGTTAACCCCACCAAGGCCAAGAAGCTCGATAACATGCGCGCCTCGGGTAACGACGAGAACATTGTGCTGACGCCGCCGATGAGATTCACCCTAGAGCAGGCCATCGAGTTCATCGACAGCGATGAGCTGGTAGAGGTCACGCCTCACTTCCTGCGCCTGCGCAAGAAACACCTGACCGAAAACGAGCGCAAGCGCGCCAGCAAGAAGTAAGCTTTCGGTTACTGTTACTGCGCTCCACCGTAGGCCTCCCAGCGAGCCCGTCCACCTTGTGTGGGCGGGCTCGTTGCGTTACTGGCCTAGCGACAAGACCCATGGCATTGTGTTTGTATCGTCAGACTGCTCAACACCAGTTTCAATTCAGGAGATACGCCTCATGAATCGACACAAGCATGTGAACTGGGATGATCCCGGCCTCCATAGCGTCATGGCGTTTTTTGAAAGTCACCCCGACGACTACCGCGAACCCGCCCCCGGCAGCGTGTTGTCAGCGCGCTACTCAGGCCATGTGGTACGCGTCAAGGCAGAGGCCTACGTTGACGGCACCAGCATCGGCAATATTGCAGCCATCATCTCGCCCACCACCGGCGAGCGGGTCTCCAGCGTCAACGATCTGAGACTTGGCGATGTCGTACGCCTGCCAGATGACAAACGCGCCATGGAAGTACCGCCCTCCGAGGACGACAAAGACAACCCTCAGGACGACTGACCGACTCCAACGATACTCTCGGTCCAACACATGATCGGCTCCATGCCACAACAACAAAACACAGCCAATGGAGGGCAGCCTTGAACGCCATGATCGAGGTGCAGAACCTACGCAAGGCTTTTGGTGGCCTGCAGGTTCTCAACGACTGTTCAATCCGGGTGGAAAAGGGCTCAATCACCGGCCTGATCGGCCCCAACGGCGCTGGCAAGTCAACGCTGTTCAACATTATTGCCGGTGCCCTGGCGCCCGACAGCGGCAAAATTCTTCTGGATGGCGAAGACATCACCGGCCAGCCCACTCATCGGCTGTTTCATCGCGGTCTGGTGCGCACCTTCCAGATTCCCCACGAGTTCTCGATGATGACCGTGCGCGAGAACCTGATGGTGGTACCGCCCAATCAGCGTGGCGAAAATCTGTTCACCAGCTGGCTGGCTTGGGGCAAGGTCCGCGAGCAAGACGCCAGCATCCTCGAGCGGGTTGATGACGTGCTGGATTTCCTGGAGATTTCCCACGTCGCCGATGAGCTGGCCGGCAACCTCTCTGGCGGTCAAAAGAAGCTGCTGGACCTGGGGCGCGCCATGATGACCGATGCCAGGGTTGTGCTGCTCGACGAGCCCGGTGCCGGCGTCAACCGCACCCTGCTAGGCAAGATCCGCGAGGCCATCCGCCGGCTCAATGAAGAGCGCGGCTACACCTTCTGCGTGATCGAGCACGACATGGAGCTGGTGAGCTCACTATGTGACCCGGTGCACGTCATGGCCAACGGCGAACTGATCGCCTCCGGCCAGATGGATGAGCTACGCCGCAATGAGCAGGTGCGCGAGGCCTACCTGGGCGGCGGCACCAGCGGGCGCGGTGGCGAAACCTCTCCGCCAGATGCCACACCGACAGTCTCGACCAACGGCACAGACAAGGAAGCCAGCCAATGAGCACACTGCTAGAAGCTCGCGATCTCTACGGTGGCTACGGCGGCAACGATATCCTCAAAGGTGTCAGCCTGCGCGTAGAGAACGATGAAATCGCAGTTATCGTTGGCCCCAACGGGGCCGGTAAGTCCACGGCCATGAAAGCCATTTTTGGGCTGCTGAACATCCGCCAGGGCCAGGTACTATTCCGTGGTGAAGACATCACCAACACCAAGCCCGAACAGATGGTGCGTCGCGGTGTTGCCTATGTGCCCCAGGAGCAGAATATTTTTCCCTCGCTGACGGTACAGGAAAACCTCGAGATGGGGGCCTACTTAATGAAAGGCGATATCCGGCCGCGTCTGGAACACGTTTACCAACTGTTTCCGCGACTGGCCGAACGCAGGCGCCAGCCCACCGGGCAGATGTCCGGCGGCGAACGCCAGATGGTGGCCATGGGACGCGCACTGATGATTGACCCCAGCCTGCTGATGCTCGACGAGCCCACCGCCGGCCTTTCACCCAAACTGATCGACGAAACCTTCGTCCAGATCCAGAAAATCAACGCCGAAGGCATAGGGGTGCTGATGGTGGAGCAAAACGCCAAACAGGCCCTGGCTATCGCCACACGCGGCTATGTGCTGGCCACCGGTGCCAACCGTCACGAAGACACTGGCCCTGCACTGCTGGCGGATCCTGCCGTCGCTGAAATGTTTCTGGGGGGCTGAGGATGAACGAGATCCTGCAATTACTGGTCTATGGCCTGGTGCTGGGCAGCGTACTGGCCATGGGCGCGATCGGGGTGTCGATGATCTTCGGCATCCTACGCTTTGCGAACTTCGCCCACGGCGACTTCATGACGCTGGGTGCCTATCTGGGCCTGGCCTTCATCTCCGCCTTCGGACTCGGCGCCTGGTGGTCGCTGCCAGCGGCCATGATTGGCATGGCGATTGTCGCCGTGGCCATCGATCAGCTGATCTACCGGCGCTTGCGTCGGACCCAACCGGTCATTCTGCTGATTTCTTCCTTCGGTATGGCGCTGATTCTGAGAAGCTTGGTGCAGCTGATCTGGGGCTCAGACAACCAAACCTACGTCAGTGGCATCCAGTTCCCGTGGCGCCTGGACTGGCTGGGCGGGCTGCGCCTCAAGCCCGACCACCTCTGGATCGTACTGATCTCGGCGGCCCTAATCGTTACCGTACACCTATTCCTCAGCCGCACCCGATTGGGCAAAGCCATGCGTGCCATGTCTGACAACATGGACTTGGCACGGATCTCGGGCATTCCCGCCGAACGGGTGATCATGATGACCTGGATCATTGGCGGGGCACTGGCCGCCGCCGCCGGTGTTTTCCTTGGCATCGACACCCGACTACATCCGATGATGGGCTGGACGACACTGCTGCCGATATTTTCAGCGGCCATCCTGGGCGGTATCGGACGTCCTTACGGCGCCATTGTTGGCGGCATGGTGATCGGCATCTCCATGGAGATGTCCACCCTGGTGATCTCTGCGTCCTACAAGCCGGCCGTCGCCTTCGCCATCATGGTGATCATGCTGATTGTCCGGCCCCAGGGCATTTTCAAGGGGACTCTCTAATGGAACTTGCAGGCCTTTCCAGTTACCTCATCTCGTTTCTTACCTTCACCGGTATCTATGCCGTGCTGGTACTCGGCCTCAATAGCCAATGGGGGTTTACCGGTCAGTTCAACATCGGCATCGCCGGATTTTTCGCGGTAGGCGCCTATACCTCGGCCATCCTGACCACCCCAGGCAGCCCGGCCTATCTGGGCGGGTTCGGCATGCCCTTTGTGGTCGGCCTGGCAGGGGCCGTTCTGGCTTCCGTGCTGATCGGCCTGGTTATCGGCCTAATTACCGCGCGACTGCGCACCGACTACCTGGCCATTGCTACCATCGGCATTGCCGAGATGATCCGGCTGTTCATCAAGAATGAGGACTGGCTGACCAACGGCGTGCGTGGCATTGCCGGCATCGCCAGGCCACTTGCCGGCACGCCGTTGGATACGCCCATGGGCTATCTGCTGATTGTGGCGCTGTTCGTGGTGCTGGCATATTTCCTGGTGGAGCGTGCCTATGTCTCACCCTGGGGCCGGGTACTGCGGGCGATTCGCGAGAACGAGCCCGCCACCGCCGCCGCGGGCAAATCCATCGCCCGCTTCAGGCTGCAGGCGTTTGTGTTGGGGTCGGCCTTGATGGGGCTGGGCGGCGGGCTCTACGCCCACTTCTTCGGTTTCCTGAGCCCCGAGGCTTTCAAGCCGCTCTACGGCACTTTCATCATCTGGGTGATGCTGATCGCCGGCGGCAGCGGGAACAACCGGGGCGCACTGCTTGGCGCACTGATCGTGTGGGGTATCTGGAGCGGTACCGAACTGCTGACTGGCATGCTGCCCTCTGAACACGCCACCCAGGGTGCGGCACTTCGCGTCCTGCTGATCGGTGTATTACTACAGGTGATCCTGCTGACCCGGCCCCAGGGGCTGCTACCCGAGAAGCCGCCGCGGCTGATCGCCAAAGGCGCCGGAAAAACCCAGCGCAACAACCGATCGTCATAAAGCCGCTGCGAAGTATCAAAAACGGCTGAACTGCGACAAGCCAGAACAGACAGGGCCCGGTGAAGTCCACCGGGCCCTGTCTGTTTCAACGATCTCTTACAGGCTGTTACTTAACTTTCCATTACCTGAAGCAAGCGCTATTCCGTGGTTTCCTTACCGGGCTCGAAGACCCGCTTGGTCACGATTTCACCGTCTTCATAAGCGAACACACCGAAAGTACCCGGCACATCGCCATTCTCGTCGAAGTTGACCGAGCCCGACGCGCCCTCGTAATCAATCTCCTCGCCATTGCTCAACAGCTCCACGGCCTTGGCAAACTCGCCCGGGCCGACCTGAACACCCGGCGGGTTGGCCACTTCACGCAAGCTGTTGCGGATGGCGGTACGGTCAGTAGAACCGGCGTGCTGGGTAGCCAGCGCGATCAGATACACAGCGTCATAGGCCGTATCGAGATAGGGCTTGGGCGGCACTTCGCCGTGAGCTTCACTATAGGCAGTGGCGAAATGCTCCGCACCGGGTGAGTCACTGCGCGCCTGAGGCACGGTACCCACGGTGCCTTCCAGCGCCTGAGCGCCCAGGTTTTCAATCAGTTCAGGCGCTTTCAGACCGTCAGAGAACACGAACTTGTCGAAGAAGCCACCTTCCAGCGACTGACGCAGGATGGTCTGTCCGTTCTCAGGGTAGCCAATCAGGATCAGCGCATCAGCGCCGCCCTTGCTGGCCTGGGACAGTTCGCCACGATACGCCGCCTGACCTTGCTCATAAGCCACGCTGGCGGTTACCTCGCCACCAGCAGCCGTAAAGGCATCGGTAAAGGCCTCGACTAGCCCCTTGCCGTAGTCGTTATTGATGTAGATAACACCGACTTTTTCATAGCCCTGCTCGGCAGCCACTTCTGACAGCGCTACACCCTGGAAGGCATCCGACGGCACGGTACGGAACAGGAAGTCGTTATCCTCCAGCGTGGTAATCACCGGCGAAGTGGAAGCGTTACTAATCTGCAGCACCCCTTCCGAGGCTGACACGCTTTGCGCCACCGGCACGGTCACGCCACTGGACAACGCGCCGACAATGGCATGAACGCCCTCCAGGTTGACCAGCTTCTGGGCGGCGGCAACGCCCGGCTGCGGAATGGTCTGGGTATCACCTGAGGCAAGTTTCACCTGTTCGCCCAGCACGCCACCCGCCTCGTTGATTTCCTTGACAGCGAGCTCAGCTGACTTCAACGATGGCTCGCCATAGCTTTGAAGATCGCCGGTCAGCGGCACCAACGCACCAATTTTCAACGAATCCGCCGACGCCGACAGGCTGCCGGCCAGCATCAGTGCAGACAAAGCCCCAACCAGTGGTTTCTTCTTCAACATAACGACCTCCAGACCTACTCATGTGTTTATGTATTTATTATGGAAGTACACCTGCACCTGACAATCTGAAAGGCTTGGCGGCAAAACTCAAGTCTGTTGTGTCATCACTGGCGAACGACCCAAGTATCACCACGTCTTTTCGACCGGCCCAATGGTAACTTTCCTGCCACAGGAAAAGGTTGCTACACCGCGCTCTCTTGCCTAAAAAGGCTCCTTTTTATTGATGCATATCAAAGAGCTTTTGGTAACTTAATGATCGTTATGCGACAATTAAGTGCCTAACCGAAAGTTTTCGTGCATAATGTATGTAGGATAACTGACAC